>VGKH01000011.1 GCA_016867135.1 Candidatus Omnitrophota bacterium | reverse complement strand
AGAATTCTTATGGGGAGCGGCCACATCATCGCATCAAGTCGAAGGCGCCAATACAAATAACGACTGGTGGTATTGCGAGCAACAAGGAAAATTCATCGAGCCTTCCGGAAAAGCCTGTAATCATTATGAGCTATTTGAAGATGATTTTAATTTAGCTTCAGAATTAAGCCACAATGCCCATCGTTTTTCAATAGAATGGAGCAGGGTAGAGCCGGAAGAAAATAAATTTAGCGAAAAAGAAATTGCGCATTACAAAAAAGTCATTGATGCGCTTCTAAAAAGAAATATTGAACCAATAGTTACATTACATCATTTTACCAACCCATTATGGCTCTTTAAAAAAGGCGGATGGCTAAACAAATATATTGCAACTTATTTTGAAAAATATACAGAAAAAATTGTCTCTAGCCTAGGGGGGAGTGTCAAATACTGGATCACAATTAACGAACCAATGGTTTATGTCCACGCATCATATATAACCGGTGCTTGGCCAGCAGGAGAGAAATCGCTGCTTAAAGCAAATAGAGTAAAAGACAATTTAATTATAGCTCACAAAAAAGCTTACGATAAGATTCATCAAATTTATAAAAATATGAATTATGACAAACCGATGGTAAGCATTGCCAAACAATTCCAGTTGTTTCAGGCGTGCCCGAATAATTTTTCCCTATTGAATAAAACTGCTGCCTTATTAAGAAACAAATTCTTTAATTTTGATTTCATGGATCAAATAAAAAACCATTTGGATTTTATCGGTTTAAATTACTACACAAGAAATTTTGTGAAATTTTCCCTTCCAAATATCAAGGAATGCTTCGGAACACACTGTAACACTATGCATAATCACGCCGCAAATAAAAATTCGCTTGGCTGGGAAATTTATCCTGAAGGCATCATAGAATCTTTAAGGGCTTTAAAAAAATTTAATTTACCTATTTTAATAACTGAAAATGGGATCTGCACTCAGGACGACAACCAGCGCTGGGATTTTATTTTTCAACATTTAAAACAAATTGAGAAAGCCTTGAACTTAGATATACCAGTCATAGGCTATCTATACTGGTCTTTAATCGACAACTTTGAATGGGATAAAGGATTCTCACCCAGGTTTGGGCTCGCTGAAATAGACTATTCTAGTCTTAAAAGAACGGCTAGAGAAAGCGCGAGAAAATATGCTAATTTTATTAAGTCACAAGGAGAAAATTAGATATGGAAAACTTATTAAATACAATGCTTACTCTGGATAAGGCAATATTCTTTTTTATTAATAAAACTTTAAAGAACCATTCTCTAGATACGATCTTCCCATTTATTACGCGCCTGGCAGAACCACCAGCAATCATAATATTATGTATTCTGATGTTTATATTAGGAAGATATAAAGAAAAATTTGTTTCTGTTTTTATTTTATTCACCGGTTACATTTCTTATTTTCTGGCCATGGTAATAAAAGAGGCGGTAAACAGGCCCCGCCCTTTAGAGCTATACACCGGTATCAGCGTTATAGGGAAAACTCAATCTCCTGCATTCCCTTCGGTTCACTCAACTCTAATAGCCGTAGTCATAACTATATTATGTTTCAAATATAAGAAATTAGGCTTTGCGTTAATACCAATTGCTTTGCTTGTAGGTATATCAAGGATTTATCTTGGCCACCATTATCCTACCGATGTAATAGCCGGATTATTAATCGGGAGCCTACTTTCTATGTTGTTTTTAGGGATTGAGAAATTTTTTCAAAGTCTGCGTGATTTATAAAATCAATTTTAGAAAATAGATAAATTATGAGAAATCTAGAAATTGCCGAAATTTTTAGAGAAATAGCCAGAATTCTCGAAATAAAAGGCGATAATGTCTTCAGGATCCGCGCTTATGAAAGAGCGGCTCAAAATATTGAATCCACAACCGAAGATATAGCAGAATTTATAAAAAGGGACAACCTTACAGATATACCAGGAATCGGTAAAGATCTGGCTGAGAAAATTAAAGAATTCCACAAGACCGGAAAACTTAAGTTTCTGCGCGACCTAAAAAAAACTATCCCCGAAGGCTTGCTACAAATATTAAATATTCCTTCAGTAGGACCAAAAACAACCAAGCTACTTTATGATAAATTAAAAATAAAGAGCATCTTGGATCTTGAACTAGCGATAAAGAAAAAAAGACTGGATGGTATTTTTGGCATAAAGGATAAAACCATTGAAAATATCCAAAAAGGAATAGAGCTTGTCAAGAAAGGCAAAGAAAGAATGTCCTTGGCAACTGCTATGGAAATCGCCGGATATTTTACATCGGCTTTAAGAAAAATCCAGGAAGTCAAAAAGATTTCTGTGGCTGGAAGTTTAAGGCGCATGAAAGAAACGGTAAAAGATATAGATATCTTAATAGTCTCAAATCATCCCAAAAAAATCATGAATACTTTTACAAAGCTTCCTCCAGCAAAAAGAATCCTCGCCACTGGCGAAACTAAATCCTCAGTCCTGACTAAAGATGACGTTCAGGTAGACGTGCGAGTTGTCGGTGAAAAAGAGTTCGGGGCAGCGCTTTTATATTTTACTGGGTCTAAGAATTTTAATGTTAAGCTCCGCCAAATTGCTCAAAGAAGAAAACAAAAAATAAGCGAATACGGAGTATTTTCAGTAAGAACTGCTAAAGATAAATATCTTGCGGGGAAAACTGAAGAAGAAATATTCAAATTACTAAAACTTGATTATATCGAACCGGAATTGCGCGAAGATACCGGAGAGATAGAGCTTGCCTCTGAGCACAAGCTCCCCAATCTAATAGAAATAACGGATATAAAGGGAGACCTGCATACGCATTCAACTTATTCTGATGGTGAAAGCTCAATCCAAGATATGGCTCAAGCTGCCATAGAAAAGGGGTATAGATATATTGCCATTACTGACCATTCGCAAAGCTTAAGAGTAGCAAACGGCATGTCTATTGATGATTTGAAAAAGAAAAAAAGCGAAATTGAAAAATTAAACAAGATATTTAAGGATTTTACTATACTTTACGGCACAGAGGTAGATATTGATTCAGAAGGCAATCTTGATTATAATGATAATGTTTTAGCCGAATTTGACGTTGTAGTTGCTGCGGTACATACTGGATTTAAACAATCCAAAACACAACTAACTAAAAGAATCGTTAGCGCATGCAAGAACAAACACGTCGATATTATCGCGCATCCAACCGGCAGACTATGGGGAACAAGAGACCCCTACGATTTGGATTTTGATGAAATTCTAAAAGTAGCAAAAGAAACGGGGACTTTTTTGGAAATTAACGCTTTCCCCAACAGGCTTGACCTAAACGATATTCATGCTAGAGCCGCTAAAGAAAAAGGTGTAAAATTAGCCATCGGGACCGACTCGCATAGTTTTGAGCATCTGAACGGAATGAAATTCGGCATAGCCGTCGCAAGAAGGGGATGGCTTGAAAAAAGTGATATAGTAAACACTCTTGATATTGAGAACTTATTAAAGATAAAAAAATGAGACTCTTGAAAAATACACTTTTTTTATTGATTTCAACCGTGTTTATCATTAATATATTTTCTTGCTCTAAAAATAACTATTACAAACGCAGCGAATTCTTGATGGGCACGATAGTAGAGATTACCTGCCCTGATCAGCAAGCAATTGATATAGCTTTTAATGAGATAAGAAGGGTTGAAAACCTTTTAAGCAAATATATCCCTGATAGCGAAGTATCAAAATTAAATGCCTCGGGCAAGCTCAAGGTCGGCCCGGATTTATTATACGTTCTCATAAAAGCAAAAGAGTTTTATCTTGCCAGTAACGGCGCCTTTGATGTCACCGTTGGACCTTTAGTTGATATCTGGAAAAAAGCGATTAAAAACAACGTTTTGCCTAAAAGCGAAGATATCAAGAACGCTAAACAATTAGTCGGCTTCGATAAGGTCTTGATTGATGAAAAAGAATCAACTATCGCGTTTTTAAAAGAAGGCATAAAAGTAGACCTCGGGGCTATGGGAAAAGGATACGCTGTCGATTGCGCCATCAAAAAAGTTAGAGACTTCGGAGTAAAATCTTGCTTAATTTCCGTAGCTGGGGATATATTTTGTTTGGGAGACAAAAACGGAGAACCCTGGCAAGTGGGAATTCAACATCCTCGCAATAAAAAAGAATTATTAGATATATTGAATCTTAAAGATCAGGCAGTATCTACCTCTGGCGACTATCAGCAAATGTTTGTAGTAGGAGATAAGCGTTATTCTCATATGATTGATCCGCATACAGGACATCCTGCAGAATCCAAGGTTATATCTGCGACTGTTCTGGCACAAGATTGCTTAACCGCAGATGCCTTAGCCACCACGATTTTTGTGCTTGGAAAAGAAAAAGGATTAGACCTGGTTAATTATTATAATAATTCTCGAGCTCTAATTTATACGGAGGACGATATTCATGTATTCGATATGTTCTAAGAAAAGCCTTGCTCCGGGAATAAATGAAATCAAAATTAACGCTCCCGAAATTGCCCAAAAAGCAAAAACCGGGCAATTTGTCATTGTTATTGTTGATGAAAAAGGAGAGAGGATTCCCCTAACTCTGGCAGACTGGAATCCTGTAAAAAATACGATTAAATTAATTTTTCAGGAAGTCGGACATTCTACCAATACTTTGGCGGAGCTTAAAGTAGGGGATTCTATTCAGGCAGTGCTCGGGCCTCTAGGAAAGCCAACGGAAATAAAAAATGTTGGCACCATAGTCTGTATAGGAGGCGGGGTAGGCATTGCTGAGGTTTATCCTGTCAGCCGCGCATTTAAGAACGAAGGAAACGAGGTTATCGGAATCATCGGAGCGCGCAGTAAAAACCTGATATTTCTGGAAAAAGAAATGAAAGATACCTGTGACCAATTCTACGTAACCACAGATGACGGCACATATGGACAAAAAGGACTGGTAACCGAAGTATTAAATAAATTATTCCAAGCTAACAAACATATTGATTTAGTATACGCTATCGGCCCGGTACCAATGATGGCAGCGGTATCCGAAGCAACGCGGCCATTAAAAATAAAAACTGTGGTTAATCTGAATCCGATCATGGTAGACGCTACGGGCATGTGCGGTGCCTGCAGAGTAACAGTGGGTGGAAAAACTTATTTTGGCTGTGTTGATGGACCGGAATTCGACGGCCATTTGGTTGATTTTAAGGAATTAAAATCCAGATTGAATTTATTTAAGGAGCAAGAAGAATGTCTCAACAAAAGATGCCCAAGCAAAAGAGCGAAGAACGAGTAAAAAACTTCTTTGAAGTAGCGCTGGGCTTTTCCAAAGAACAAGCGCTTGCCGAGGCTAAACGTTGCCTCCAATGTAAAAAACCTCTATGCGTAGCTGGCTGCCCGGTACAGATAGATATTCCCGCTTTTATTAAACTGATTTCTGCAAATAAATTGGATGAGGCCATAAAGAAAATTAAAGAAAAAAATAATTTACCAGCCGTTTGCGGAAGGGTTTGCCCCCAAGAAAATCAATGCGAAATAGCCTGTATCTTAAGTAAGAAAAATCAAGCCATAAACATTGGCTCCCTAGAACGTTTTGCCGCTGATCATGAATCTGCAATAGGACAGACAATAACACCAACCAAAAGCGTAAAATCTGACAAAGTTGCTGTCGCAGGTTCCGGTCCTGCTGGGCTAACCGCTGCTGCGGATCTGGCAAAAATGGGATACAATGTCACCATGTTTGAATCACTGCATCTTCCCGGAGGCGTGCTTATGTACGGCATCCCGGAATTCAGGCTTCCCAAAAAAATTGTCTTACAAGAAGTGGATTATATTAAATCTCTTGGCGTAGATTTACGCCCCAATGTTTTAATCGGAAAGACATACGCCATTGATGAGCTCTTTCAACAAGGTTTTAAAACGATTTTTATCGCAGTCGGCGCTGGCTTGCCTCAATTTATGGGAATTCCAGGAGAAAATGCCAACAGGGTTTACTCTGCCAATGAATTCCTAACCAGAATTAATCTGATGAAGGCCTATAAATTTCCTGAATACGCCACTCCCGTCAATATCGGAGAAAAAATCGCTGTGGTGGGAGCTGGTAATGTTGCTTTTGATTGCGCCAGAGTAGCCATGCGACTAGGAAAAGATGTAACTTTGGTTTATCGTAGAAGCGAACAGGAGATGCCAGCTAGAGCTGAAGAAATCGAAAATGCCAGAGAAGAAGGCCTAAAATTCAAACTACTGACTCAACCGGTAGAAATTATTGTTGATGAACCCCGCTCTTCTTCAAAAAATAATAAAATATTAAAAGAAGGGCGGGGTGAAAATGGTTTTGTCAAAGGAATGAGGTGTATCCAGATGCAGCTTGGCGAACCCGATGCTTCGGGAAGACGCAGGCCGGTCCCTATTAAAAATTCAGAATTTATCTTAGATGTGGATACAGTCATTGTGGCTATCGGACAAAACCCAAATCCTTTGCTTTATAAATCGACACCTAATTTAAAGGTCAACGAAGACGGAACGATCTGGGTAGATGAAAATCTAATGACATCAATCCCCGGCGTTTTTGCCGGAGGAGACATAATTACCGGAGCCGACACCGTAATTTCTGCCATGGGCGCAGGCAAAAAAGCGGCTGTGTCGATAGATAATTATCTAAAAAAGAGGTAGGTAAGATGGAACGAAAAAAGATTACCCTGGAAGACATCAAGAAAATGAAACAAAAAAAGCAAAAAATCACCATGCTTACGGCCTATGATTTTCCTACGGCATCTTTAATTGATCAAGCAGGGATAGATATGATTTTAGTTGGAGACTCGGTAGCGAACGTCGTACTAGGATTAAAATCAACTACTGAAGTAGGGATGACCGAAATGATTCATCACACTAAGGCGGTCAAACGTGCAGTAAAATATGCCTTCTTAGTAGGGGATATGCCCTATGAATCCTACCAGACAAATCCTGAAGAATCGGTAAAGAACGCCAAGCGTTTTATAGATGAAGGTTGCGACGCGGTAAAACTTGAATGGTTTGATAAATGCCCCCAAGTCACGGAGACAATTATCAAGGCAGGAATCCCGGTTATGGGGCACATCGGACTTACGCCGCAGACCGCTGATCAACTGGGAGGATTTAAAGTCCAGGGCAAAGACGCCGATGCCGCTAAAAGATTAATTTCCCAAGCAGGGCTTCTGGAGAAATTGGGATGTTTCAGCATCGTTTTGGAATGCGTTCCAGACTTAGTAGCGAAACAAATCACGGAGAAGTTAAAAATTCCAACGGTTGGAATCGGCGCTGGCATTTATTGCGACGGCCAAGTATTAGTCACGCACGATTTACTCGGACTTTTTGAAAGATTCAAGCCAAAATTCGTCAAGCAATACATTAATCTATCTCCGAAAATTCTGGAAGCATTTAAAAAATATAAAGAAGAAGTACTGAATGGTGAATTTCCAGGTCCAGAACACAGCTTTACCATAAAGAAGGAAGAACTGGATAAGATTTAGCATTAAATTCTGATTTTATGAAAGAAAGAATCAATTTAGACAACCTCATCAAAGAAACAAAAGTCTTTTTCTACAGGAGCCCCGGTCCGGGCGGCCAAAGAAAGAATAAAAAAGAGACTGCGGTTAAAGTACATCATATCCCCACGGGACTTGAAGCAATCGCAACCGAATTTCGCACGCAAATAGATAATAAAAAACTCGCGCTGCACAGATTAAAAAAGAAATTATTGGAATTAACAAAGAAAAGAAAAAAAAGAATTCCCACAATTTTACCACCGGGTAAAAAAGAAGAGACTTTTAAGCAAAAAAAATTGCGTTCTGAGAAAAAACAATTGAGAAAAAAAGTTGAGCTTACTGACGATTACTAACTAAAGATAAAAATTTTAAAAATTTCTCTTGCATTTTTTTTCAAAACTTGTTATAAATTAAATTTGTAAAGCATCTAGACAAAAAAAGGAACAAAGATCGAAAATAGACTAAAGAAACACGAACCGTTCGGATACGAACTTTTATTAGACCTTTATAACTGTAAGCCAGGAGTCTGCGACGACTTGGCATTGGGTTATAAATTTCTCGACGAGATCGTCGCCCATTTGGGGATGGAAAAGCAAGCTCCTCCCAGCATCTTCTTCACAGACGCTACCCGTTTCCCAGACAAGGCTGGGCTTTCCGGCTGGGCTCCGTTAGTAGAAAGCTCCATAGTCATCCACACTTTATCAGTAAAAAACTACATTTCAGTTGATATTTATTGCTGCAAAGAATTTGATACATCGAAAGCGAAGCGATTCGTGAGGAAGTTTTTTGAACCCGAGCGAATAGACGAGCGTTTCCTTGAACGCGGAGTCGATTACAATACCTACAAGAAACCACAAAAACAGGAAAACTTCCCTCTCGTCAGCAAATAGTTAAACCTACCAAAATAATTATCTGACTTTTATAAACCGAGATTTTATTTCCTTGCAAAAATTTTATTTTCTTGCTATAAATTAGGATAAAGGAAAGGAGGAATACATGGCAACAGCAAAGTTGGCTAAAGAATTAAATATTACAACGCCGGATAAAATCGGGGTGTTGGAAGAACTTACCAAAATCATTGCCTCACAAGGCACAAATATCGAAGCGCTTTGCGCCTACGGAATGGAAGGTAAGGCAGTTTTTTATGTGGTCACTAATAATAATGCCAAAATAAAAAATGCGATAGCAACAAAAGGTTGGCAGGTAAAAGAAATTGACGTAGTGATGGTGGATTTAGAAAACAAGCCCGGAGCGTTAAGCGAATTGGCTGCCAAGTTAAAATCTAAGAATATCAACCTTAAATATTGTTATGGTAGCGCCTGTACCAGCACTTGCCCATGTCGGTTAGTCTTAAACGCAGACAACAGTAATGAATTATTGGCGGCTTTAAAATAGAATTTTACCAAGCCGATTTTCAAACTCTCTCCGCAAAACGTTATCAAAAAATCTATCAAGTTAATATAATTATTTAAAAACTTGAATTTTGGAATTTTTTAAGTTAGAATAATAACCTATGTCACAAGAAAATCTCATGTCCCGAATGTAGTGTTTCTATGAAGAAGATCTTCGGGATCCCGAAGCTAAACCTACAAGAGTCGCTTCATTCGGGAGATAAAATTGTTTAATTATATGACAGATAACTTAATGGAAAAAATAACCTCATTGTGCAAGCGTCGAGGTTTCATATTCCAGTCTTCTGAGATTTATGGTGGACTTTCTAATAGCTGGGACTATGGACCGCTGGGGGTTGAGTTAAAACGCAATGTAAAAAACGCCTGGTGGAAAGCGGTTGTCCAACGCCGCGATGACATGGTCGGACTTGATGCCGCCATCCTCATGCATCCTAAAACTTGGGAAGCTTCAGGACATACAGGAAGCTTCGCTGATATTCTAGTTGACTGTAAAAAATGCAAGAGGAGATTCCGCAAAGATAAAATTGGAGATACTTGCCCTGATTGCGGCTCCAAAGATTTCACCGAAGGCCGCGCTTTCAACCTTATGCTTAAGACCTATCTTGGCCCCGTTGAAGATGCCAGCGCCTTAAGCTACCTTCGCCCCGAAACTGCACAAGGAATATTTGTCAATTTTACCAACGTATTAAACACTGCCCGCAAAAAACTCCCCTTTGGTATTGCCCAAATCGGCAAATCTTTCCGCAATGAAGTCACTCCGGGGAATTTCACCTTCCGCACCCGGGAATTCGAACAGATGGAGATAGAATATTTTGTCGATCCAAAAGATGCCGATAAATTCTACAATTATTGGGTTGAGGAAAGATTTAATTGGTATTTGAATCTCGGAATCAGCAAAAAAAATTTAAGAAAAAGAGAGCACGAAAAAGACGAACTCGCCCATTATGCAAAATTCTGCACTGACGTGGAATATAATTTTCCGTTTGGTTGGTCGGAATTGGAAGGTATCGCCAACCGCGCGGATTTCGATCTAAGACAACACGCTCAATTCAGCGGACAGAAACTCACGGTTCCCGATCTAAAAGAAAACGACGGCTATCCTTATATCATTGAACCTTCGGGTGGAGTAGATAGGAGCGTACTGGCTTTTTTGGTCGATGCTTATTTTGAAGAGGAAGTCAAAGGCGAAACGCGCGCCGTGCTCAAGCTACACAGTGATTTAGCTCCAGTTAAAGTAGCGGTGCTACCGCTTCTTAAAAAGAATGACAAAATCGTGGAATTGGCGCACAAAATAAAAGAAGATTTACAAAAATGCATGGTGTCTGTATATGATGACACCGCGGCAATCGGCAAACTTTATCGCCGGCAGGATGAAGTCGGCACTCCGCTTTGCGTAACGGTCGATGTCCAGTCTCTTGAAGATAAACAAGTAACAGTTCGCGACAGAGACACCATGAAACAAGACAGAATTTCTGTAGATAAATTAAAGGACTATATTTTTAACAAACTTTATAAATAGTAGGGAGGAGGATCATTAGTTAAATGTCAAAAAACGTGTACTTCTTTGGCGGCGGCAAAGCAGATGGTAATGAAACGATGAAAAATCTTTTAGGTGGCAAAGGTGCCAACCTAGCAGAAATGGCAGGAGGAAAAGATTTACGCCTTCCCGTACCTCCAGGATTTACTATTACCACCGAAGTCTGCACTTATTATTATAAAAATAAAAAGAGTTATCCTAAAGGCCTTAAGGAAGAAGTCAATAAGGCTCTAAAAAAAGTAGAAGACTTAATGGATAAAGGATTCGGTGATATTAACAATCCGCTTTTAGTTTCTGTCCGCTCGGGCTCCAGGCGTTCCATGCCCGGGATGATGGAAACAGTCTTAAACGTCGGACTTACCACCAAAACTATCCCCGGCTTAATTAAACAAACCAATAACGAACGTTTTGTTTATGATGCCTATCGTCGGTTAATCATGATGTATTCCGATGTGGTTATGGAAAAAGCAGCTGGCATCGAACCTGAAGGTGACGAAATGGGAATCCGCAAACAACTAGAACGGATTATGGCCCAGGTCAAAAAGGAAAAAAATGCCAAAACCGATACAGATTTAAATGGCGAAGATTTAAAACGTCTTTGCGATTCATTCAAGAAAAAGGTAAAGGAGGTTTTGAAGAAAGACTTTCCCGACGATCCCCGCGAACAACTTTGGGGTGGTATCGGCGCTGTATTTGCTTCCTGGAACGGAAAACGCGCCATAAGCTATCGTCGGATTGAAAACATCCCCGATGAATGGGGCACGGCGGTAAACGTCCAGACCATGGTCTTCGGAAATATGGGGAGTGATTCAGCCACCGGCGTTGCTTTTACCAGAAACCCCGGAAACGGCGAAAATAAATTTTACGGCGAATATCTAATCAATGCTCAGGGAGAAGATGTTGTAGCCGGCATCAGAACTCCTGCCCCTATCAATTCTTATTCCAAGAGCGAACACAACAAAGAATTAAAGACTTTAGAAGAAACCATGCCCAAGATTTATAAGGAGCTTTTTGCTATCCAGAATCGATTAGAAAAACATTACCATGATATGCAGGATATCGAGTTTACCATCGAAAAGGGCAAGCTCTTTATGCTGCAATGCCGCGTAGGAAAACGTAACGGCCCGGCAGCTATAAAAATGGCGATGGATATGATCAAGGAAAAACTCATCAAAAAAGAAACGGCTGTGTTAAGAGTTACGCCTGCGCAACTTGATGAATTACTCCATCCGATTATCAACCCGAAGATTGAATTAACTAAAAAACCTTTAGCCAAAGGACTACCTGCGGGCCCGGGAGGCGCAACAGGACAAATAGTCTTTTCTGCGCACGAAGCTGTGAATTGGGCAAAACAGGGTAAAAAGGTAATTCTCGTACGAGAAGAAACTAACCCCGAAGATGTAGAAGGTATGCGTGTGGCTCAAGCAATCTTGACCGCCAGAGGCGGAATGACTTCGCACGCAGCTTTGGTTGCCCGCGGCTGGGGGAAATGCTGCATAGTAGGCTGCGGCGCAATTCATGTTGATGCCACGAACAAAACCGTAGCTGTTGAAGGTAAGACATTAAAAGAAGGGGATTGGATTACGCTTAACGGCACAAAAGGAAATGTCTACGAAGGCCAACTTCCCATGATGGACGCCAGCGAAGAGAACGACATTTTATTTTCATTTTTGAAGGTCTGCGATTCAATCCGTAAATTAAAAATCCGAACCAATGCTGATACTCCTGAAGATGCCAAAAAGGCCCGTCAATTCGGGGCTGAAGGCATCGGCCTGTTTAGGACAGAACATATGTTTTATGGCAAAGGTGCTGAAGAGCCCTTGTTCAAGCTGCGTAAAATGATTATCTCTAAAACCGAGGCTGAGCGCAGAGCTGCTCTTCAAGAGTTATTCCCCCATGTTAAATCCGATATGAAAGGGACTCTTGAAGCGATGGAGGGCTTACCCGTAACCATACGCTTGCTTGATCCGCCACTCCATGAATTTGTCCCACATGAAAAAGATAAATTAGAAGCTTTGGCAAAAAGCCTGAATATTTCAATGGATGATCTGGCAAAAAGGGCAGAGGCCTTACGCGAAAGCAACCCCATGATGGGGCACCGCGGCGTGCGTTTAGGCGTAACTTATCCTGAAGTCACCGAGATGCAGGTTCGCGCAATCCTTGAATCGGCTGCAGAATTGATTAAAGCCGGTAAAAAGGTTGAGCCAGAAATCATGATCCCGGTTGTCTGCGCCGTCAAAGAATTAAATAATCAGCTCGATCTTTGTAAAAAAGTATACAAAGAAGTCCTGGAGAAATATAAATTAAAATCGATTCCTCATTTATTCGGCACGATGATTGAAATTCCCAGAGCTGCAATCGTTGCGGACAAAATCGCTGAAGTTGCGCAATTTTTCTCATTTGGCACCAATGATTTGACCCAGATGGGATTTGGTTTCTCCCGCGACGATATCGGCGGATTCTTACCGGATTATTTAAATAAAGGAGTCCTGCCTGCAGACCCATTCCAAACTATCGACCAAGAAGGAATAGGCGAGCTTATCAAAATGGGAATCGAGCGCGGAAGAAAAACTAGAAAAGATTTAAAGGTCGGCATTTGCGGCGAACATGGCGGCGAGCCGGCTTCGGTTGAATTCTGCCATAAGGTCAAAATGAATTACGTCAGCTGTTCGCCATTTAGAGTGCCTATTGCCAGATTGGCAGCGGCACAGGCAGTGTTAAAAAAGTAACCGGTGACCAAAGAACAGTAACCAGAAGATGTTCTGGCAACTGGTTACTGGTAACTGGTTACTCCCGAAATTAATATGGCTGAATCGATAAAAACCTATCTTAAAGAAATAAGGCATATCCCGCTTTTGAAGGCGCACGAGGAAATCGACCTGGCTAAACGCATAAAACGGGGAGATAAGCACGCGCGTTCAAAAATGATCAGATCTAATTTAAGGCTGGTAATCAATATTGCCAAACGATACATGAACTTTGGCATTCCTTTTATGGATTTGATTGAAGAGGGAAATATCGGCCTCATGCGCGCGGTGGATAAATTCAACCCCAAAAAGGGTTTTCGTTTTTCAACCTACGCCGCATGGTGGATAAAACAAAGTATCACGCGCGCTATTATCGAACAGGGAAAGATTATCCGCATACCCGTATACATGAGCGAAAACATTTCCAAATGGAAGAAGACGAAAGATAAATTAACTAATAAATTAAAGCGCAAACCCACCGAACAAGAAGTCGCCAAAAAAATGAAGTTACCGCTTGAGAAAATAAGAGATATAGACAAATGGACTACAAAGATGTCAAGCCTGGAGGCGCCCATCGGCGAGGATAAAGAAGGCCAAGTCAAAGATATTATCGAAGATGAAAGCATGGCCGCTCCCGATGAAGAATTAGGGCGCTTCCTAGACAAAGAAAGAATTCTAGATCTTTTAGGCTTTATGAACAAAAAACAAAGAAAAGTTCTGGATCTTAGATTCGGATTGACTAACGGAGAGTCACACACCCTGGCTCAAATTGCCAAGAAAATGGGAGTTTCCCGCGAAAGAGTCAGACAGATAGAAGAGGTAGCCTTAAAAAAATTGAAGAATTTTATCACCCAACAAGAAAAAGAAACTATCGAAGAGGAGATTAAGTGAAGACACGATTTACGGAAACGATAGTTGACGTAAATCGTCTGTCTGAACTTAACCCTTGACATTTTGCCAATGTATAAAATTTATTATACGTTAACTTTGAATGTAATAATGACACCAAATACTACGGTCATACAAGCAATCTAACAGAAAGAGTTAAAGACCATATAAAAGGATGCGTTCATTATACAAAAAATAAACAACCGAAATTGGTTTATTATAAAGAATTTAATTCACATACAGAAGCATTCAGATACGAAATGAAGCTTAAGAACGGAAAGACAAGAAAGAAAACTATAGAAAGATTGATAAAATCTTTTCCTAAGGCAAAATGTCAAGGGTTTAATTCAACCTTATGATTTACGCTTCTTTACAGTCGCGTAAATCATGGTCTCATTAAAGGAGAAAGATGAATAAGATCTACGCATTGATAATACCCAGGTTTGAGGACATATTTCATTCTTATTTTTCCTGCGAAGTAATTAAAGGGGCCAGTGTCGCGGCTAGCCGCCTAAAAGTCGATTTGTTGATTCATATTACTGAAAGATATTCTCATGCAGACTGGCTCACCAGCTCCTTGTTAAATCCAAAGAATATTGATGGCATTCTCTTCGCTGATATTGATAGCGACCTGATTACTTTAAAAAAGGTAATTGCTAAGAAAATTCCTTATATAGTTATGAATAATTTTTTTGAGGAACCGATCAATTGCATCAGCATTGATAATAAAAAAGCTTCCATGGACGTGGTAGATTACCTAACGGATCTTGGCCATACTGATATTGCCACTATTGCCGGCGACTTAACCACACAGGCGGGGAAACTCAGGCTGGAAGGCTACAAAGAAGCTTTGGATAAAAAAGGGGTCAAAGTCAGAGAAGAATACATTGGCCCTGGAAATTTCTTGAGATCTTCTGCGCGATTAGCAGCGATGAATCTGCTTAAGCTTAAAAACCCGCCTACAGCGATTTTTGCTGCTTCGGATATTATGGCCTTAGAGGTAATCGACGTGGCAAAATCCTATAATCTGTTAATACCTAAAGAATTATCTGTTGTGGGCTTTGATGACAATCCTATCAATGTCTACAGCCCAATCGGGCTGACAACTGTTAGCCAACCATTGATGGAAATGGGAAGGATAGCCGTAGAAAAATTAGACCAGATTGTCCAAGAAAAACTAAAAACTCCTGTTAAGATCTTTCTGGGAACGCAATTAATCAAGCGCGCCACTTGCGCAAAACCTGAAAGGAAGAATAACAATGAAAAAATCTGATTTAAAAAATTCTATCCGCAGCATCCCTGACTTTCCTAAAGCGGGAATTCTTTTTAGGGATATCACAACCTTACTAAAAGACAAAGATGCTTTTAAAAAAGCAATTGATCTTTTAGCCAAAAATTATCGTAAACAAAATATCGACACAGTTGTCGCTGTTGAATCCAGGGGATTCATTTTTGGCGCTGCCGTAGCTTATAAATTAAAAGCCGGTTTTGTTCCAGTAAGAAAAAAAGGGAAGCTGCCTTCCAAGACTATAAGCGCGACTTACGCGCTAGAGTACGGAACCGACACTTTAGAGATGCATGAAGACGCCATATCGGAAGGCGCTCGTGTTTTAATCATTGATGATTTATTGGCTACCGGAGGCACGGTCAAAGCAGTAACGGAACTCATTCAAAAATTAAAAGGCCAGATTATCGGCATTGCTTTTTTGATTGAATTAAAAGACTTAAAAGGCAAGGATAAACTTAAAGAATATCCGCTGCTCTCGATAGTTAAATTTAAGGAAACAGAGAAGTAGTCGTATTCCGGTAAGGGTAACGAAGCCCGTATCGGTAACGGCAAGGGTTACGGTAGAAAATATAAAGACGCTTAACGTGACCGACAGACGAAACGGGCATCGTAACCATAACCGAAAGACGCTTTAAACATTGCCCCTGTAGCTCAGCTGGATAGAGCAGAGGTTTCCTAAACCTCGTGTCGGGGGTTCGACTCCTCCCAGGGGCACATTAATAAAATTGTCGGGGCGTCGGTGATCGACCCTTCGACAAGCTCAGGGTCGAATCCTGAGTGTAATCGAAGGATTCGACTCCGCCCTGGGGCATTCTAAAAAAGTCAAAAGGAAAAAGGCAAAAGGAAAAAGGCAAAAGTGCAAGGCAAAATTCAAAATTTAAAACTTTTAACTTTTGAGTTGTACTTTTTACTTTTTACTTTTTACTTTTAAGTTTACTATGTACGATTTTCATACCCATTCATTATTAAGCGACGGCTGCTTGCTTCCTTCGGAATTGGCAAGGCGATACGAAGAAAAAGGCTATAAAGCAATCGCAATCACCGATCACGTTGATATTTCAAATATCAAAAGAGTCGTTTGCGAAATAGAAACTTTTTGTAAAAACTGGCCAAAGAAAAGAATTAAGGTTTTGCCAGGGATAGAATTAACCCACGTTCCTTTGGAGCAATTTTCCAAATTGGCAAAATATGCGCGGAAGCACGGAATAAAAATTATCGTCGCACACGGTGAAAGTCCTGTGGAACCAGTTATAAAAGGAACTAATAAAGCCGCATTAAATTCAGACATAGATATACTCGCACATCCGGGAAAAATCTCAAAAGAAGAAGTTCTACTAGCAAAAAAGAAAAATATTTTCTTAGAGGTAACTGCGCGCAAAGGACATCGCCAAACAAATTCACATGTGATAAAAATGGCTAGGATTTACGGTGCAAATTTAATCCTAAACACTGACAGTCATTCTCCGGAAAATATTCCCACTCCAGCAGCGTTAAAACAACTCGGTATAAAAGCCGGTCTTTCCCCAAAAGAATTGGCAATAATCTACCGAAATCTCCAAAAAATATTTTTGAACACATAGAGAATTTCGGCTAAGGTTAGGGTAACGAAACCCGTATCGGTTAAGGTGACGGTAACGTAACTATTTGTTGTGAGAATGTGTTGTGGGTAATGAGTCGGGTTATGAGTTGTGAAAGTGGGTTAAAAGACCTCACAACTAAAAGAAGTACAAATTTATCATAAGTTTCTTTAGGCTCAAGACGTAACCGATAGACGAAACGGGCATCGTAACCGTAGCCGTATGACTTTACTAAGCTGCCTCTTTCTCAAGAGCTGTAATCCCTTGGTAAACCATAAGATATATCAGCTTAAATATTATAAAAAAAATCTTGACAATGCCGCTTGTTTATGATAAAAAATATGTAACTTATACAACCAGTGATGACTTTAATCTTGGCGGGAAAGGAGGGTTAAAAATTAAATGCCGAAGTTATCGAAAATCTGGTGTATAGACATAGATTATATTTCTAGGCAAAATTACCTAGTTTCATGATATAAAACTTTTTTTAAGGAGGTAAAAAACAAAATGAGTAAACGTTTAATAATTATAATTGCTGTTGCGTTTGTGCTCGGTTTAGCAGTAAGCGCACACGCTGCAGTACAGAATGTAAAAGTAAGCGGTGATCTAAAAGTCAGCGCGATCGGAAGAAGCGGATTTGACTTAGGAGATGCTGATGGCGAAGATGAATCTAACGTCATCATGTCCCAAACTCGCGTAAGAATAGATACCGACCTTACGGAAAATGTTTCAGCAACAGTTAGGCTCTTAAATGAAAGAGATTGGGGTAAAGAAGTTCAAACTTCTACTAATGTTGATGTTGCCGGAGGTGCTTCTTTAAGCGAAAACGGACAAGATGACAACGAAGTTGATATTGATTTAGCTTCCTTAACGATGAAGGAAATGTTTGATTCTCCAGTCTCAGTTACGCTTGGTCGCCAGGAATTAATGTGGGGCGCAGGTTTTGTTTTAGGTGATTCGGATACCAACAGAACCTCTTTAACTAACTACGGTGCTGGCTATGCAGCTATTGCCAACAGAGACCTCAGTCTTCGCAAAGCTTTCGATGCAGTAAAGGTTAATTTGGATTACGATCCTTTGATGATCGAAGCATTCTATAGCAAGATCGATGAAAATCAGAAGACAGGCGCACAGCTCGAAGACAAAAATGATATTGATCTCTATGGCGCAAAAGCAAGCTATGCATTAGGCGACAAATGGGGAACGATGTTAGAAACATATTTACTCTACAGAAATGACAAGACACCTACTTCCGGTTCTATAAATGCAACTCCGGATACTCTTTGGTGCCCTGGTATTAGAGCAGTAGCAGCTCCAATGAAAGACATGATTGTAACAGCTGAAATGGCATGGCAAACTGGTTCAAAAGCAGTAACTGCTGCTGGACCTTCAAGATCACGCGAAGCTATGGCATACCAGGTAACCGGAAGCTATGCGTTACCATTTGAAAAGCTGAAGAAATACTCACCGTCCATCGGCGCTCATATGTCCTACTATTCTGGAGACAAAAACCCTGCAGATGGAACTGATGGCAGAGGCGAATATAGGGCATGGGATCAGCTTTACGAAAACCAAGGCACTGGAAAGATCTACAACGTTTTGTTTGATGCCACCAACACCAGAGCATTTGGTTTCAACGCTTCCGCAGTTCCAATGGAAGACTTAAGTGTGAAATTAGAATACACCGATGTTTATCTAGCAGTCGAACCTCCTGGCACACATGGAGTCAGCGTTCTAACGATATACGGCATAGATGGAAATAGCCGGACTCCAGTTATGACTGGTGATAACCAGCATCTAGGACGCGAGTTTGACCTATCTGCGGTTTATGATTATACTGAAGATGTGCAATTCGGTCTAACTTATGGCGCATTTATTCCTGGCGCTGCTTTTGATCAGGATCATAACCACGAAGTTGCAACTCAGTTAATCGGAACCTGTGCAGTTAGTTTCTAAGACGATGTAGTAAATTACCCCCACACCAAAGATTTTGGTGTGGGGGTTTTTATTAAACGCGGTATCTTACCTAGAAAGAAAAAATTAGTTTTTATATTTGACATATTCGGCGACAACATGTTAATATTTATATCGCGCCTAGTTTTCGAAGGCCGACAAAATCAATCCTAATCGGATAAAATATTAAGCAAATGACAAGAGAAGAGATTTACGAACATCTAGCCCAAGTCTATCTGGGTAAAAAAACCAAAAAGAAAAAGAAGTACAACTTCATGAAGGTTATCCTATTTGCAAACCTAATAGCAATAACACTTTTGCCTTCTTTCTATTTTATTAGCGCTAAAAATACCAAAGACATTCAAAAACAAGAACAGTCCTTGACTTTGGCATTAAATTATTATCCTTTAAGAGTTGTCTATAATTTCAAAGATAACGCTCCTCAAGTAGAGAATTTCTCTTTACATCTGCAAAATGTAAACGTGGAAAATTACGACTCTTTGGTTTTTTATGTGCGGGGCAGAAGCCGTCTCTCGCCGCGAATTTTAAAAGTTTCTCTTGAAAACAAAAAGAAAGAGAAATCTGTATACTATCTTGATACGTTAGAGGCTAAATGGCAAAAAATAACTATCCCTCTAAAAGAATTCAAGGAAATTTCTGATTGGACTAATATTAACAAGTTATCTTTTATCATAGAAGCATGGAATACGGATGAAACCAAAGGCTCTGTTTTAATTGACGATGTTCATTTTTATGCTAAAGGTCAAATAAAGCCCAAACTTACGGAGTGAAACGAACGTAAGTTTGTTGGCTGAATTTGACCCCCACACCAATTATTAGGGCGAACATGTTTTATGTTTATCTACTGAAAAGCAAAAAAAGACAAAGAGTTATATATAGGTTTTACCAATAACTTAGAGCGTAGAGTCAAAGAACATAACAATGGCTTGGTCATATCTACCAAATTAAGGAAGCCATTTGATTTAGTCTACTGCGAAGGTTATAAGTCTGAAAAAGATGCTCGCAAAAGAGAGCAAAACTTAAAATTAAGGTCGAGAGCCTACTCTCAATTAAAAAGACGCATCGCTGAAAGTCTAAAATAATTGGTGTGGGGGGTTCAATTCGACCATACGATTTACGTCGCTAACACTTCCCTGCCTGCCGTCAGGCAGGCGTAAATCGTGGTCTCATTGAAAGGGGGCAATTAATGTCAGTAATTGCTATTGCTAATCAAAAAGGTGGTTGCGGCAAAACAACAACGGCAGTAAATCTTGCGAGCGCCGTGGCAGTAAATTCAAAAAGAGTGCTCTTGATCGATTTAGACCCTCAGTCTCATGCTACTTTAGGACTCAACATAGAATCGCAAAACAGCATTTATAATGTCCTTTCTACCTATACGAGCGAAAAATTAACCCTTAAAGACATAATCGTAAATGTGGAAGCAAACTTTGACGTTGCCCCGGCGAATATTTTGCTAGGCACCTTGGAACAAGAGCTATCCGATGAAATTGGAAGGGAGCTAAAATTATTTGAAGCGATAAAAGAAATAGAGAGTGATTACGACTACATATTGATTGATTGCCCTCCCAACCTGGGCATTTTGACGGTTAACGCCATAAGAGCCGCCCAAGAGGTCATAATCCCCGTTGAGCCCAGCAGATTCTCTCTGATAGGGGTTGATAGGCTATTAGAAATCATTGATCTGATCTCTACGCGCCTAAACCATCCGGTTAAATATAGGCTGCTTATAACCATGTTTGATTCTCGCCTCAGGCATTCTTTCCAGATCCTCAATGCGATCAAAGAAAAATATTCAGCCAATCTTTTTAAAACCATTATCCATACAAATGTTAAATTAAAAGAGGCTAGCCTTAGCGGCCAATCAGCAGTTACCTACGCAAAATATAGCCGCGGCTCAAAAGACTATTTTTATCTTGCCAGCGAGATAATGTACAGAAAAGAAGCTTCCCTTGATAATATAATGCGCCAAATGGTCAAGGAAAAGGTAAAACAACTTGGCGAGATCACTTTCTCTCTGCAAAATCCCAACGCACAAGAGGTATACATAGTCGGCGACTTCAACAATTGGAAGGCTTCGGAAGAAAATAAATTATCCCGAAACAACGGCGGTTCTTGGGTCAAAAGGTTAACGCTGCGGCCGGGAACATATCATTATAAATTTGTCGTTGACGGAGAATGGCAGGAAGATCCTTCCAATCCCAACAAAGAAGAAAATAATTTCGGCGGATATAATTCCTTGATTGAAATCTAACCTTGAACAAAGAACAGACCACAAAAAAAGAAATCCAAGAAGGAAAAATCTTTGCCCTCATGAGCTATCTGTTCGGGCTATGCATAATTCCGTTAGTTTTTAAAAAAGAAAATAATTTTGCGCTTTTCCACGCAAAACAAGGCTTAATAATCTTCGTAGGAGAAGTTGCTATTATCATAATAAGCGTAATACCGACTGTTGGTGCGCTTATTTTTAAACTAGGGTTTTTAATCTTTGGCATTGCCTCGCTTTTTGGAATGATTCAGGCACTTGGGGGGAAATCGACCAAGATCCCGGTAATTAGTGATTTTGCGGAAAAAATTTCCTTATAAAAAGGTGGAGGAACATGCTTTCAAAACTAAAGAAACTTTTCAAGGCAAAAAAAACTGCAAAAAAAACAAAAAGAACAACACCGAAACTCCCAGCTAAGAAAACAAAAGCGAAGATTACAAAGACAAAAGCTATTGCAAAAACTAAAATTAAGAAAGCTTCAAGCGAAGAATTGGTTGGGGCAATAACCCATTATTTTCCTCATGTTAAAGCCGGTGTAATCAAAATAAAGAAAGGCGTTATATCTGTTAACGATTCACTGCACATAAAAGGCCACACCACTGATTTTATCCAGAAAGTTAATTCACTGCAAATTGACCGCAAACCCGTAGAATCTGCCGCAAAAGGAAAAGAAATAGGTCTACTTGTTAAATCCAGGGTTAGGCATAACGATAAAGTCTACAAATTAAAGTAGTTCTGCATAAGCTTCAACCTGCATCTCATTTTGTTGCCAAACACTTCTTGTCTCCTTGAAATTTAAAAAATCCTGAAAAAAACTCAAATTCTCTAGTTCCAATTATTCATTATAAATGATGCTTTGTAACTTATTGAGAATGAATGGGTTGGAATCATAAAATCGCATCTCCTTGACTCTCGTAATTTTATGTTGTATACTTAAACTAGAGAAGATATCGCTGGTTAGGGTAGGGAGGAACAAAATGGAAGAATTTACCAAACTGCCCAGTTGAATATTTTGAACCGAGCAAGGGGCTCGGTTTTTTTTATTTTAACAATGATGCCATGATTAAACAAAACGAATCATTAACCAAAAACGAATGTAACTCAAAAGAGATCCTAGATGGCCTGTGCGCCGGTTTATGTTTAATCGATAAAAACATGAGGGTCAAATGGTCTAATTCTCAATATGGAAAATGGTTTGGGAGTGCCGACAAAAATGAAAACAAACATTGTTACGAGATCCACCAAGGAAGAAATAAAATCTGCCCAAAATGCCCAATAGTAAAAACACTAAAAGACGGAAAAATACATAGGTCAGAAAAAACCATTGTCGGTAAAAATAAAGAAAAAAAATACTATCTAGTAATTGCCACTCCCATCAAAAAAGGCAACAGAGTAACCCAGGCTTTAGAACTAATCCAAGATATTACCTATAGCAAAAAAGAAGAAAAATACAAAAACAGCCTAATCTGCAAATTCAAGAATATATGCCGGCATCTTTTTGAAGCAAATAAAAAGTTGAAATCAAATATCAGCTCTTTAAGAAAAATGAATAAGCATACTACCAAATTGAACGGTATGCTTAAAGAAAAATATTCTAACATTGTTTCAAAACTCAAGTTCGCCAAAGAAGAAATTCAGGATATGACTCAAATAAACACATCCTTATCTAATTCAACTGACCTGCAGGCGACGCTAGACATAATAGTTAATTTCTCTAAAAAGATCACTGGGGCAAACGCTGCATGTCTCAGATTAATTAAGCCTTTAGAAAATGGAATAATGCTTTCGGATGCAAGCGTCGGCTTGAGCAGAAGATTCTTGGAAAATTCACCGGTAAAGATAGGCGAAGGCGTTTCAGGGATAGCTGCTGCGATAAAAAAACCGGTCATCATAAATAACGTGGCAAACGATCCCCGTGTAATGTACCCTAAATTAGCCCAAAGAGAAGGGATCGTTTCTTCTGTATCTGTTCCTGCAGTATTTAACGAAGAGGTGCTTGGCGTAATAAGCGTCTATTTCAAATATCCTAAGAATATAACCAAGGAAGAAATTGATTTGCTGATTGCCTTTGCCTCTCAGGCGGCCCTTGCTATTCAGGAAACAAGACTTTACCAAGATGTTCATATCAACTATTTTAACACCATCCACACCTTAGTTTTAGCTATGGAGGCGCGCGACCCTTACACAATGAGGCATTCTGAAAGAGTGACCCAGTATTCGATCAAAATCGCAAGAAGTCTAAAACTCACCGACAAACAAGTGGAAACCCTAAACTATGCCAGTAAAGTGCACGATGTAGGAAAGATTGCCATATCAGATATAGTACTTAACAAGCCGGGTAAGCTTACCATGGCAGAAAGAGCCTTGATTGAATTACACCCAGTAAAAGGTGCCGAAATGTTAGAACCGCTTAGTTTCTTAAGGGCTGGCATTCCTTGCGTGAGGCACCATCATGAAAGATTTGACGGCGCTGGCTATCCTGACGGCATAAAAAAAGAGCAGATCCCCATTGAGGCAAGAATAGTTGCTTGCGCGGACTCATTTGACGCCATGACTTCAGATAGACCGTATCGGTATAGGAAAATGACGATACTGGAAGCCATAAACGAACTAGAACTAAATTCCGAAAAACAATTCGACCCCTACGTAGTTCCTGCCTTTGTAAAAATCCTGAAACAAGAATAATACCAGCTAGATAAAAATTATCCTGAAATCATATCGTATTTTTGTTGCATAATCATAAAAACTTACTATAATAATATGCATGGATGATAAGCTAAGGCATAGCATCAAATATGAAGTTAAAAACTTCTTAACAATCTTAAATTTTACTTTATTTATAACTTCATTGGTGCTACTTTACGTTTTTGAGAATAAGAAGATTTTTATTACGGCGTTTTTGTATTCATTGGGGATTTCCATTATGTCTTTATACTTTTATTATATACGCATCAATAAATACCACAGAATTGACTAATAATTGAATAACAAATTTACAGGATATAACATTCTTTGCCATCTCTTGATACGAGGTGGCTTAATATTATGTCTATAACCTACGCAATAATTCTAGGAGCTCTTCAAGGCATTACGGAATTCCTGCCGATCTCTAGCTCGGCCCACCTTATTATCGTGCCTTTATTTCTAAAGAATATTTACCAAGGACTAACCTTCGATGTTGCGCTACACTTAGGCAGCATGCTTGCAATAATTCTCTATTTTTTTAAAGACTGGGTTTCAATGTTTAAAAAAGCCTTAACTCAACCAAAATCGCAGGAAGCACGCACTCTTTGGTTTCTTCTCTTAGCGAGTCTACCTGCAGCGCTGGCAGGGTATAAGCTGGAAAAAGCTGCGGAAACTTTCTTCCGCAGTCCAACCATTATTGCTGCAGCCCTCATTATGGGGGCGATCCTCCTGTGGATCTCGGATAGAAAAAGAAATCTAGTAAAAGAAATAAAAGCTGTGGGATTAAAAGAAATTATATTTATCGGTATCGCTCAAGCCTTAGCAATAATACCCGGAGTTTCTCGTTCCGGGATTACAATAACGGCAGGATTATTAGCTGGGCTCAAAAGAGAAGAAGCGGCAAAATTCTCTTTCTTGCTAGCAACACCTATCATTTTGGGTGCTGGAGTACTAAAAATAAGCAAGATGGAACTCAGCGAGCTGAATCTTTACTTTTTTATAGGAATTATAACTTCTATGCTGACTGCGATATTCAGTATCAGATTTTTATTGAAGTATCTAAGGAAAGCGAACTTGAGCTTATTTGTTATTTATAGGGTGATTCTGGGATTAGCTATACTTTTCGCTGTAACAGTTGGCTATATTGCAAAATAACGATATTGTCAAATTTATGTTGAAAGTGATGATTTTTAATAATATAATATCACCTAAAGACAAAAAGGAGGGGGTATGAAAAACCTTAGTCAGATACTTCTAGCGATAGGTTTTGTGCTTCTGGTATATGCAATTTTCTCAAGATTTTACGGAGAACCATCTGTGGCCTTAATGCGCTTTAGATCTCTGAGCTTCTTGGTGTTAGCCAATATAGTTTTTGTCTTGGCCCTGATTGCGAAGCAGAAAAAATAGTATCTTTATATAACATGTAAAATATATTATTACAATTAAAATGGAAGATAGGAAACCAAGTATAAAATCGGATATTAAGAATTTTCTTTTCATTCTTAACTCAATATTATATATCAGTACTTTTGTCTCGCCGCTTATATTTTATGATGCGACCATTGCCAAGACTCTTTTAGTGGTAGCTTTCTTTGTTTCGGAAATATCGGCAGTTTTTTATAATTTAAGAATAAAAAAGTACGTTTCAAAAGCTTATCCAGAATAACAATTCTTTAAAATCGGAGGTACCCATGAAGACAACAAGTATGATTTTTTTGTTTTTTGGCCTAGCATTAGCGTTATATGCTGTCTTTTCTAGATTCTACGGTGAACCTTCTGTGGCCTTAAAAATGTTTACTTCCATAGGAGTTCTGACTGCTGCGAATACCCTGATATTAATTTCCATATCTTTAAACCAACTCTTTAAAAAATAACATATCTAGCGCATAATTCTAAGGAGCCCCGTTGAGCTTTTTAATTAAAATTGGCGGATACTTGATAGAATCTCTGCAACAACTAGGAAAAATACTTTTTTTTATTTCTGAAATCTTATCAAAATTCCTTAGAAATGGCACGAAGTTAACTGAGGTCATGAAGCAGATTTATTCGCAGGGCGTGCAATCTATCGGGATTATTGCCCTAACTTCACTCGCCATGGGGATGGTGCTAGCTATCCAATCTGTTGTAATACTATCAAGGTTCGGTGCCAAAGAATATGTTGCTCAACTCGTATCGCTTTCATTGGTTAGAGAATTAAGCCCTGTGCTTGGTTCGATAATATTCGCTGGCAAAGCCGGCTCGAAGATGGCGGCGGAGATAAGCTCAATGAAAGTAAGCGAGCAATTATTGGCTACGCGAGCCATGGGGGTTGACCCTGTAGAATATTTCATTATCCCGAGGATCGTCGCCTGTGTGATAGTTCTGCCCATCCTAATCGTAATCTCTGAAATCTTAGGAGTTTTTGGTGGATTTATTATTGGCGTCTGGGACGCCAATATTCCGTACGGGATATACCTTCATAAGACCGTTATCGCAATAACTCTTGTGGATTTTATTGGCGGTATGATTAAAACTTTATTTTTTGCCCTCATAATCTCAATCATCTGCTGTTTTGAAGGCTATCAAGCAAAAGGCGGATCCATAGGGGTAGGAGAGTATACTACAAAATCAGTGGCATTATGTTGCATATACGTGATTTCATTTAATTTTATTTTGACTAAGATAATCTTAACTTTCTGGGGGTAAATCAATGAAGAGAAAAATAGTATTTATATTATTTATTTTGGCTACGCTTCATGCTGGCTGCGCCAATCTTAATAGAGACAACCTTGATGACTCAGTAATAGAGTCGCAATGGATTCGCAATGGGGAGCCTATCATATTCGAAGAAGAAGCATGGTATCCAAAAGACGTGATAGAAAACTTGAAAGACGGAGAAATGTTGCTGATATTCACTTATAATGGAGAAAGGGTCTACATAGAAAAAAGGGAAATACGACCTTATAATAGGCTGTATACTAAATTCGGAAAATACCAATTTAGGGTTTTCGAGAAAAATGATTGAAATTACAGGCTTAAAGAAGTCTTTTAACGGCCATCCTGTTCTTAACGGTATCGACCTAAGGGTAGAGAAGAACCAAATCGTCTCTATTATCGGAGAGAGCGGCTCGGGCAAAAGTGTTTTCTTAAAACTGGTCATGGGTTTCCTTATACCAGATGAGGGTAAAATTATCATAAACGGAACTGATATTAATTTACTAAGGGAAAAAGAGCTACTGGAACTCCGCAAGAATATTGGATACCTATTTCAAGAATCTGCGCTTTTTGACTTTATGACTGTTTATGATAACCTTGCTTTTTCCTTAAGGGAGAATACCAAGTTTTCTGAATTAGAAATCAAAAAAAAAGTCAAAGATGCCCTTTATCGGGTAGAATTGCATAATATTGAAGAAAAATTGCCAGAAGAATTAAGCGGAGGGATGAAAAAGAGGATCGGCATAGCTCGGGCGATAATAATGGAACCGAAAATATTCTTATGCGATGAACCAACTGCGGGCCTTGATCCCAATAAGTCTTTATCCATAATGCAGCTCATATCTGGCATAGCAAGATCATTAAAATCTGCCAGCATAATTGTTTCTCACGATGTAAGTAACGTATTACGTTTTTCTGACACTATTGCTTTGCTTTATGAAGGGAAACTTATAACAAAAGGAACAAAAGAGGAAATTTGCAAGACTCAGCAAAAAGAAGTCAGACAATTTCTGATGTTGGACAATTAACACTTAAAAGGTGGTAAATTATGAAAGGCGATTTAAGTAAAGAGTTGATTGCGGGACTATTTTTTATTTTGGGTTTGGTTTTATTGGTTTTTCTTTTATTCTTTGTTGGATCTAAAGAAGGTTTTGCTCAACAAAAATTCTCAATAGGGGTGTTGTTCAAAAACGTCGGCGGATTAGAAATCGGAGCTCCAGTAAGGCTATCGGGAGTAAATGTCGGATCGGTCTCTAATGTGGATTTCATAGAGAAGCCAATAGCAGACAGAAAAGTAAGGGTAGTATTAAGCATCTATCAAAAATATAAAACGCAGGTCGAGAAATGTTCAGATTTCTCCATAAAGACCGCAGGCATATTAGGAGATAAGCTAATTGAAATAGCGCCCCCCGAAGAAGGAGAAATTTACGATTTTAAAAGGCCTCTAATCGGTAAAGATCCTCTAGACATTCAGAACTGGGCAGAAAATCTGCAACAAACGTCTGATTCTTTCAGAAAATTATCGGAAGAAACTACCGCGATAACAAAACAACTCAACTATGTCTCTTACACGTTTAAAAGGATACTGGATAGAATCGAAGAGAAATTAATTAAAGGCGGCCTTCTTAAGGTATTTTAACCTTATCTTGCTTTGAGAATTCAACCACTCCCTCAAAATCAATATCTAAGAATTTCTTCAGGAGCCCGGGGTTTTCTAGGATAGCTATAAATTTAGGATTGGCTAGCAGGCCAAGGATTTGCCTATTTTTTAATTGCATCATGACTACCCGGTCTCTGAGAAAATCCTGGATTCTTTCCTCTGCCATAAGTTTCTGGAATTCTGGATTATACTTTAATGTTTTAGTAGCTTGCGGATCGTTCATTATTACGCTTAAGTTATTAAGTTTATCTAAAATAAATACGCCCTTAAATGGCGCTACCGCCTTAACGAAATTCAAGACATAGGAATCTTTAACATTATCTTTTGCCTTAAGGAACCCTTCGCTGTTAACCGGAACGATATTAACTACAACTGAAATTAAAACCACCCAAATAACCCCCCAGAAAAAACCGATTATTCCTCCTGCAATGTTATTTATGTGCGATACAAAAATGCGTTTTACATTTTGATATCGTTCTAAAGATATGTGAAGTAGGAATCTGAATATGATAGCGATAACTAAGGGAGCGAGGAATAAAATTATGAGGCTATAGAGAAAATTATGGGTTTCTTTGTAATAAAGCCAAGAACCGCCGAAACAAGCAAAAACTAATAAAAACTCTAGAAAATAGGAAAGGAAACCTTTCTGCAATCCAGAAAGGGTAAAATACAATATTACAAACAAAAACACAATATCTATCATACTGCTATATTCTACATTTTTTATTAAAATTTTTCAAGGTATAATTTTGTTATAAAAAACTTTTTGATTTAGCAATAATTTATGGTAATATAGTCAAAGAGGAGAGAATAGATGAAAGAGTTCTTAATAGGCTTAATTTTCATAGTTGCCGTATTTGTCTTAGCAGGAATCGGAGTTTTGTTAATGCCATTTTGGCTACTTTTAGCTATAGCTTTAAGGATAGCTCTGATAGTAATTTTTGTATGCTTTTGCATTTGGCTTCTTGGAAAATTAATAGTTTTAATTTGGGAAAAGATCAAGGCGAAGCAATAAAATATAAGTAAATATAAGTAAGAATAAGTAAATATTTTATATTCTATCAGGAGGTTGGCATGGAAGACAATGAAACTTTACCCGTAAGTCCATCAATAAAAGTGGTCGACTTCAGGACAACTAGCAAAGGGGCTGGCTGGTGGTCTGCGGTAGTATTGCAAGAATCATACGGGAGAAGACAAATCAGCCTTTATCTGTGGCAAAGAAAAAAAGGACAATGGAAAAGGAAGCAAAAATTCACCATACAAACTTCTAAAAAATGGGAAAAAGTTGATAGCGCAATGAAAGAACTCATCCCAGGCCTTTTAAAATCGTCTTAAGTTCCTGAAGAGGAGGTATAAATTGTTTTTTTTATATGTAATAACTGTTTCTGCGGTTTTTGGGGCCATAGTATGGCTTATATTAAAACAAGATAAGCAACAAAAGGGCGAAACAAATGGAAGGGAATCATTAATCCGAAGCCTGCAGATAGATAACGAAAACCTGAAAAATGAAGTATCCGCCTTAAAAAAGACATCTCAAGAGCCGCATAGAGAGCTAAACGATTTAAAAATGCAAATACAGCAAAAAAGTTCTGAATTGGACAAAGTTGATAAGGCTCTGAAAGCAGATCAGCAATCCAAAATAGAATTAAATAAAACTCTCGCGGAGCTAGAAAAAACCTTAAATAACAAAACAGAACAAAGCCAGAAGATCGAATTAGAGCTAAAACAATCGCAAGCCGAGACAAAACAAACACAGGATGAACTAAAGAAAATTAAGGACAGCCTCAATGCTAAGGATAATGCATTAAAGCTTAAAGACGAAGAAATTGCCAGATTAAAAACGGATATATCCAATCTAAAAAAAGAGATGGAACTGCCTAATCAACCACCAGCGCTTCCAAGAGCAGAAAACCACGTTCCCGTAATTCCAAAAACAGAGGAAAAAACTGTAAGTGAAAAACTTTTTCAGATAAAACCGGCCCCGCAAGAAAAAACTGACCAAGCAACGCCTGAAACTCCTGCCAAGGAATCAAGCTTAAAGAAAATAGTGAAAGAAGTGCTTGAAAAAGAAAAAGCAGACGAACAGATAAGCGAAGACAAACAAAATGAAAATAAATCCCAATAAAAGAAGAACTTCAGTAACCTTAATAGGAATTTTGTTATTTATAAGCCTAATTTGCCAAGGCTGTTCCACTGCAAAAAGAACAAAACATATTAAAATTGATGGCCAACTCAAAATAGCTAAAGATATCCAAATCCAGGACACCCAGAAATTATTCAATATTGGCGAAAAAATGACTTTCAAGATTAGCTGGCTAGGGGTACCTGTCGGAACTGTAGTTTCGGAAATCAAAGGAAAAGAAATTATCCGCGGAAAAGATGCCTACCGTATCGAGCTAACAGCTGAAACTAACCCAATGATGTCGGCAGTTTTTCCTGTACGAGATAGGTTTATTTCCTTTATGGACACCAAGAATCTCTGTACATTAAGGCATGAAGTAGAACGAAAAGAGGGATTTTATAGAAAACAAGCATGCACTGATTTCTATCAAGAAGAAAATACCGCTTATTTTAAGAACTCACTCGATGGATCAGAGAAGACCTTCAAAATACCCGAAAACTGCCAGGACACCCTTACAGCCTTTTACTATCTAAGGACCTTGAATATGGAACTCGGAGATACGGTTATTTATAACATAATAAACAGCGAGAAAAACTACACGATTTACGCAAATATTGAGAAAAAGGAATTTATAAAGATTAAAAAATTAGGGACATTTGACGCCTTTTTAATCAAGCCAAGAGCTGAAATAGAAGGGAAGGAAACAACAAGGGGCAGCGCTATAGGCTATTTCAGCGCAGATAGCAGAAGGCTTCCTTTAATTTCTATCTTAAGATCATACTTGTTTACAAAGATTATTGTTACCTTGGTTGATTACGAGGCAGGCAAAACGCAATAATCCCAACCGAAAAAACCGCAATAATAATGAGTACGCACTCATAATAACCAGGGGGTTTATGAAACCTCGTGGCCGGCCAAAAAAACTAAGAATTATTAAAAATGAACCTCAAATAAGGCAATTTAGCCCCAGAGGAAAACCGGGCAGACCTGACGAAATAGTATTAAAAATTGAAGAATTTGAAGCCCTAAGAATGGCTGATTTTATAGGCTTAAGCCAAAAGGAATCAGCCAAAAACATGCAAATATCCCAACAAACCTTTTCTAGAGTGCTAAATCACGGACGTAGGAGCCTTGCAGAGGCCTTAATCATGGGAAAGATAATAAGGATCCAGGGTGGTAATTATTCTTTAAAAAATTTAGCTTCTCCGGCCAAAAATCCCAATAAAAATTCTGCCATAACTTAGCGCAGAAAGCCTCGGAAAGTCTCAAAATACCCAATCAATTCACTCCGAAATGCACAAATAACGCCTCCGAATAGACTAGGGTATAACTTCCTATAATATATCTTATGTTAACTTCCTATATTGTGACAAAGTCAAACTAAGGTTAATATCTATATAAGGATATAGCAACTCAAAAATATCTTGTGGATAACCCCGCGCAAACTTACTTGGTCTTACCTTAGTTTTAAATATCAGGACAGTTATTGGCATTTTTTGGCAGATTCTTACCCAAATTTACTTATTTTGGGGCAGATTATTTTCGGCTAGTTAATAATACTGAAGCTGGAAAAATTGACCATTCCCCTATCTTCCGATTTATGCTATCCAGGGACTTTAAAAGGTTGTGCCTTTTTGCCTGTTCATTAAACAAAAACAAGCCTTCTTGGTGGACAAAATTTGAACTAGTGACGCCTATTGCGCGGACCATGAAATTTATGCCTTTATTTAAGCCTACAATGCCCCTACAGCGTTTATAAAGCTCGCAGCCATCGGACGTAGGCTGACTAAAGGTTTTTTGGCGGGAAAACCCCCTATTTTCATTTAAATTTAAAAGATACAAATGTAGGGTTTTAGCCTCCAAGTTTTGCTGCCTAAGCCTTGTAGAAACCATCTCAGATAGCAGTCTAATCCAAGCAAAAATTGTCTCATTACTGGAAGTTTCCCTGGATAAGGTATATGAGTGGCCGATTGATTTTGGGGGCCCTTCCGGGATGTCAAAGAATGCAACTGGAAGATCTTTGTTAGTCCTAACCGCCTCATAAAGCCAGCCGCCTACCTTGCCAAAATGGCTGGTCAAAACCTGCTCCGGGGCTTCAAAAAGGTCTTTGAGAGTTACTATACCTAAGGAATTAAGCCTGGCCTTTAAGCTTGGGCCAATGCCGCAAATAACCTGAACCGGTAAGCTTTTAAAGACCGCAGGGATTTGCTCCGGACCGATAACCATCAGGCCATCAGGCTTATCCAGCTTAGAAGCCAATTTGGCTAAAATACGGGTTGGGGCAACACCTATGGAACAGGTTATAGAAAACCTCTCTTTTATAGCCTGCTTTATATTGCGGGATACCTCGATAATCCGTTGCACAGCTCCCTCCGATCCTTCAAAACCCAAAAGAAATTCATCCACCGAAACATACTCTAAATTAGGGCCAAAATCTCCAAGAATCTCCAAAATCTGCTCTGAAGTAAAGATGTAGCGGGCAGAGTTTGCTGCTACAAACCTAGCCTGGGGGCATATCTTAAATGCCTCCCTTGTGCTCATGCCTGAATCTATACCTAGGGCTTTAGCCTCATAAGATGCTGCGCAGACAACTGTATGGTATTTATTTGCTCTTGAACCTACGATTAAAGGTTGGCCTTTTAGATAGGGATTTATGGCTTGTTCTATGGATGCGAAAAATGCATCCATATCAATATGCAAAAACATCTTTGTTTATATTTTGATATTGTCTAAAAAGTAAACTTTAACGCAGATTGTCGCAAATCTTCCGCCGCAGGCGGATCCGCCTTTGGCGGAAACGCGAATTTACGCAGATATCTTATCTGCGACCATCTGTGTGTAATTTGCGAATATCTGCGTTCAAAATAAGTTTCCCAACAGTATCATTTTAAGAGGAATCACAAACAGAAGAAATAAGCTTATCCAGGCGCCAACCAAAAGTGGTATTGTTAAAAGATAATTGGTAGATATCGCTTCCGGTATCTACGGAGAAGAAGCTGATTAATTCCTTACCCTGTCTCTCCTGCCAAAAATAGGTAGTCTGTTTAATCTCGTGGGTATTATTCTTCCAGATAAAATGCTTAGGGGTGATCTTGCCTTTGTCAAAAAAGGCATAGACCGAAATTCTTTCATCTAACAAATCGTTTTCATTTTGCGGAAGCTCTCTGTCCCAGCGGGCCTTGGGATTAAACATATCTTCTCAACACCCCGATTACCTTACCGATTAAACTGAATTCTTTATGGATCGGCTGATAATTTCTGTTGGCCGGCTCAAGCCAGATATGATGATCTCTTGCCTTGGCTTGATGCCTGAAGCGCTTAACCGTAGCTTCATCTTCTATAAGAGCCACAATAAAGTCGCCATCCTGAGCTGCGGATTGTTTTCTGACTATAGCTATATCGCCTTCAAACATACCGGCGTCTACCATGCTGTCACCTTTTATTCTTAAGGCAAAAATATCATTGTCATACCTGGAGGAAAAATCATCTAAATCTAAATAACCCTGTACTTCTTCAAATGCAAGATTGGGCGGCCCGGCCATGACATTTCCTAAAATAGGGATTCTAAACCCGGCGCGCCTAACCAAGTCAATGCATCTTGATTTCTTAGGCGTGATCTTTAGATAACCTTTTTTCTTAAGCGCAGCTAGATAGTCCCTGACCGTACCAGTCGAACTAAACCCGAAACTGGCTGCGATCTCTCTTATCGTAGGCGGAAACCCCTCCTGCTTTATCTTATCCTGGATAAACAACAATACCTTTCTCTGTTTTGCGGTAAGGTCTTTTATGATTTCCATAATACTTGCTTTATACCACTCATATGTGTGGGTGTCAAGAGAAAAAAATAAAACCCTCCCCTATCTATCATTAGCAGATATCAGGAAGAGCCTTCTTTCTTTAAATTATCTTCAATTCTTAAATAAATCTTCTCTACTAACTTATCGTTTTTATAGTCTATCTTCTTGTTATAAAAAGGCGGAATCGGCACAACCGATAGATAACGTATGGCGATCTCGGTGTGGGCATCATCAATAGGCTCAACCCTAACATTGAATGTAGAATAGCTGCTGGTTAAAAACAGCTGGGCCTGTTTTATTTCAGTAAATATGTACGCTAGGTATATCGTGTTTTTATCCAGCGTCCTATCTTGCTTGATAAGTTTTGACCTGGAAATGTCAGCAACCTTCCAGCCAAAGTCCTCTAAAGTTGCCGTAGCTGCCTTTATCGATTCCTCAAAATCAGCGTTAAAAACCTTTTTATAGACGAAGTCTTCCTGGATAGTTTCAGGCATCTTTATCGTTACGCAACCGATAAACAATGCAGGTAAAAGTAAAAAGAATATCTTTTTCATTACTTCTTACCTTTCGTAAATTAATATTGCTGAACTATTTATTTTTTAGAGTTTTAGATATTTCGCTAAGTTTCTTTATGATAATAATAGGAAATACAAACATCCAAATAAAAAATAGCAATTGGATTAAACCTGAGATAAAAAATAAAACTGACGGGATATTACCAACCATTTGATCCATCAACCTCCTCCTTCTTAAAAATTATTAAACCTTAATCAAATCACCCGAGGAAGTAAAATTAGCGCCGCCTAGATGATAGACTAACTTAACTTTATCGGGAATCCAAATATCGTTAAATAACTCATCCTCTGCGCTAGCAAAAACTACCTCGCCGATAAATAAGATATGGTCTCCTACTTCTTTTGCATCTCGCAGCAAACACTCTAGATGCCCTATGCATTCTTTAATGAGCGGGGTACTGACTAATCGATTAGCCTT
>VGKH01000010.1 GCA_016867135.1 Candidatus Omnitrophota bacterium | reverse complement strand
TTCATCAGGGACGTTCCCCGAATTATTCGTAAGGGTGTCCCTTTTGTTCTATTCTGGTTCTTCAGGGACGTTCCCCGCTTTTATAATTCCCGCCCGCGGGCGGGAATTGAATTGTGGGCGCGCGCCTGAATTTTTAGATTTATGGCGCGCGCCCGAAATCTAATGCATCCAAATGCTCTTGCGGCACTGCATTTAAATCAATGACAAGCGGCGAATCGGATTTATAGGTCAATCTTACGGCAACGTTGTTTTTAAAACGCAATTCAAAGAATTTATCGTTATATACACAGCCTATCAAATCTTTTAATTTAAAATAAAACCGCATCTTTTTTGTGGTAAAGCCTAAAAGATTCTCAGATTCATATTCAATACAATAATTATGCTCACCGACAGGCAGAGTGGAATGATTAACGTAATCGCAGAAAAGGGGAAAAGTTAGAGTATATTTATCCTTATCTTCATCCGAACAGCGAAAGAGCGCAGGTTTATATTTAAACTCAATATTTAACTCGTTAAACAGATAGCGCACATCCCTCTCTTTGCGCACAAAATCTACCAAAATCTTGGCGTAATTGGCATCTTTAATGTTCTTTTTATATTCTTCTTTAATCGCCTCATTTATCCTTTTGCCCGCTTCAATTAAATCCGAGAGCTTAAAGCCTAAAGCCGCGGCAATACCGCGAAGCGCCTCAAGTGAGCCGGTCGCCTTATTATCCTCAATCCTGGTTAATGTTTCCAGGTCAACACCGCTTCTTTCCGAGACCACCTGAAGGCTTATGCCCTGATTTTCCCTGAATCTGCGGATTGTATTTCCGATTAAGATTTGTCCTTTATCCATTATCTGCGTTCCTCAATGAGCCCGCCACTGCTTCATTGGCGGGCGAATTAATCCCGAGCGTAGCCGAGGGATTCCTAATGGTGTCCCTTTTGTTCTATTCTGGGGACACCCTGATCCTATCCATATTATTTTCTCTGCGCCACTTCATAACGGCCGCAGTGAAGGCAGATATCAGGGATGATATTTTTCTTGCGCCAATCGTTACGTAATTTATTCAGCGGCTCTGAATTCCAGGCATCCTTTAATGAATCACGGCTGATATCGCCTAAGACCAATTTTTGCTCATAATCACGGCTGGGGCAGATACCAATCTTGCCGTTAGAAAAAACCACCAGCCTCTTCAGCATAATCGCACAGGGAGCAAAGGCCCTGAAATATATCGGCCGTTTCCTCATATAGGAAGGCAGATTAACCTTGCCGAACCAATCGTCAACGAAGGCCTTAAGCCCTCTGGTTGCCGCCTTATCGGTTAAGGAATCAACCAAGTAAAAATCAGGATGTTTTACGACCGCATCAATGGGCTCATTGGTGGGCACAATCATAAATAATATTTTAAGGGGATTTGCTCTCTTTTTATTTTCTTCGATGAGCGTTAAGATATTTTTTAAGGCCTGTTCGTATAAATCCTCGCCGAAAAACTCGCAATATTTTTCTTTCCCCGACAAGGAAGTGGAAATGGTGATAGCGGCGTTTCCCATTTCAAAAAACTCGCCAAGATTAAATTTATGCAGCCACTGCAAAGTAGTAAAAAACCCTTCAAATTTAAGCTGGGGGTATTTTCGCAAGTATTTTATTTTTTCTACTAGCGTGGGGTCCAGAAGCGGCTCTCCGATACAGCTGTTGAAGTTGATGTCAACTCCTCCCATGGCTACGAATTCATCTATGGCCTTCTTGTATTTTTCCATATCTAAATGCTGCCGGGGAGTCTGCATATTGCTATTTGCGCAATAAACGCATTTTGAATTACAGAAATTTGTGCATTCAATAGATAAAATCGGGACTGGGCTGGGGAGAAAACTGGATCTTGTAAAATACCTCCCCACGGTCCTTGCACCCACCAAAAAAGCCTTCTTTAATGTGCGCATAAAAATATATCTATTCATCATTATCCTAATTTACACCGTAAAGATCCATGGACCGTGTCCAGATATATCTATTGCTACTAATCAATTATGCTTGAACTGTCACTGTTTATTTCCTAATCATTACCGATATGTCTTTCCCTTGTGCTTAATCCATCCGCCGGCTAAACGGCCTGCCGGATCGCGATGAATATAATCTATTGCCCCGCCTTTCTCGTTCCAGAGGTACCTGCCACGAAAATCTATCTTATCACCGATAGCTAAATCAGCTATCCTGGGGCAAACATCAATGTTAAAAAGCAATAGCAATGTCTGGCCATTTTCCAGCCTCAGGATAATACGCTGATGGGGTGGCGGCTTTAAATCATCAGATAAAATATTTTCAATAGTCCCGCTTGATGCCACAAAGAAACCAGACTGATGCTTCCTGAATGCCTGTTCAATAACTCCGAGGCCATTATAGGTTTCTTTATCTGCTTTAAGATTTGAATCTGGCGCGGGCGAACAGCCGCAGATTAAACCAAGGCTTATGAAAACTATAAGGATAAAATATCGGAATCTGCAAGCCATTAACAAAACCCTTATCAATTTTATTTATTGGATATTAAAACTCTGTTTTATATTTTAAGTAAATCTTATCGTTGGCCGGATCAGCCTCTTGTTGCGGCTGTTGAATATTCTTATTTTGTTGTTGTGATTTTAACTCTTTTTCGCCGCCTACGCTAATATTATCGGTGATATTATATTCGCCGCCGATTTTCTGGGTTATGGTTGATTGTGTTTCTTTTTTTCCTTGGCTATCATTTTCTTTTATCTCTTGTTCAATGCCGTAGATTACCGAAGTCTTGTCAGTCACCATTTTTTTGGCCTCAATGCCCTTTGTCTGCTTTTCATATTTTAGCGAAACATCGCTTATGCCAAGCTTACTGGCAAGATTACTGCCTTGCCCTCCTAAAATAAAATAATCAATAAAATCCTTAGCCACTCCCAGGGAAGGTTTTTGCTGGAATAAAGACGTCTCAGTGGCTGTCCAGCTCTTTCCGGTCGCCAGCATGATTAATAATCTCTCCTGTGACCTGGCAGGTTCTGACGTAAGTTTTAAATCGGGCTCCTCTATCGTCCCTTTTAATTCAATATCAATTTTGACTCGTTCTATGGTTGAGATCGCCCTGACATCTAATCGCGGCTTCATGGGATCCCCGGAAAATATAATCTTGCTTGGGCTTAGTTTTGCTTTTGTCTTTGGTCCCTGGACTGTCCCGCTTTTTAAGACCACCTCTCCGTGCAGCTCGAGCTTATCGCTGATATCTTTAAGATCTATTTTAAATGATACCGGACAACCAATCATGGAAAAGCCGTTTTTGGCAAGCTTATCAATCTGCATGTTTCCTATCAATTTTGACTCATTCAACGCGCCTTTGATAGAAACGTCTAAATCGCTTACCGAACCCGATAAATTTTCTAATGTGTTATTGGCCGAAAACAAATCACGCAATCCCCCGATATCTACTCGCCGGGAATACACGTTAAAATCCAAATCTTTTTTTATGTATTTTCCGTAGAAAAGTATCGCATCTGAATCCGCCAATCTTAACCTGCCGTTATCCACTTCTATGTTCAGGCCCCGGATCCCAAAAGAGGCAAAATAGATATCAAGCCTTTGAATCTTTAAGACATTCTCCCCTGAGAGCCCCTTTATATTTTTTATTTCAATATCATATATTGATAATTTCCGCGCCAGCATACCTTCTGCCTGAGCGAATTGAATATCATTTGAGCCGGCAAATTTAGAAAGCGCAAATTTTGTGATAAAGCCCGAACCTTTGGATGTAAGCAAAAAATAGCAAGCTGAAGCCGCGCTTAGGGAAAATAAAACGATGACTATCGTGATAACTAATACAATAAATTTCTTATTCATAGTATAAATCATTTTCTAATAACTATTGGTTACAGAACCCGTCTAAATTTAAATTGGGCTACTTTATAAAATCGAAATATATCGCTATGACAAGAGCTATCGCTGAGACGGCAAAGATGAAAAAATAATTCATCCTTTCCTTATTTGAGCTTAATTCGCAGAGGATCTTGCCGATAAGCCGCGCCTCATCATGGCTTAATTCTTTCTTACCGGATACCTTATCGATCAAATTATTTTTTGCCACCAATTTTGTCAGCGACTGGTTTATGGCATATTTGTAGGCAAAAAAGACAAAAAATCCGCCTACGCCCACATACCAGGCAATCTTGCCGTAAACCGGATCTAAATGCGCCAGCACCGTCACCACGCGCACCGCGATGGTGGCAACCAGGCCGATGGCGAAAAATATCCAAGAGGCGTAGCTATCCTGGCATCTTTTATATGCTGAACAATCCCTGCACTGCTTATTCATTATTTTCTCCCTACCTACTATTAGAAAATAAGTAAAAACGAAAAAGAAAAAAGGAAAAACCAAAAGTTAAAAGTAAAAAGTTTATGAACTTTTACCTTTTTACTTTCACTTTTTACTTTTTTCTTCTTACTTTTTACTTTCTACGTCTACCTATCAACTCCTACCTACTTCGGGATATGACAGGTTGGCTTTATCCCTTTCTTCTGGAAATACTGCTGATGATATCCTTCTGCCTGATAAAATTCCGATAGCGGGACAATCTCAGTGACAATCTTACCATTATATTTTTTTGATTTATTCAATTTCTCCTTGGATTCAGTCGCAAGCTTTTTCTGTTCTTCTGACGTGTAAAAAATCACCGAGCGGTATTGCGAACCCACATCCGGCCCCTGGCGGTCTAGAGTTGTGGGATCATGAATACTCCAGAAAACTCTTAGTAAATCATCGTAAGATATTTTCTTGGGAACATAAGCAACTTCTACCGATTCGGCGTGTCCGGTTGTGTGGGACGATACCGTTTCGTAAGTAGGATTACTGGTATGCCCGCCGCTATATCCGACGCGGGTGGAAATCACACCTTTATTAAGCAGCTCTCTAAAAGCTGCCTCAACTCCCCAGAAACAACCTGCGGCAAAGATGGCGCGTTCGGTCTTATTTTCAGTCCTGGCAATATTATCCATCATTGCCAGCTTCAACGCCACGGTATTGATGCAATAGCGTTTTCCCGTTGGCGGCGGGCCATCATCAAAGACATGGCCCAGATGCGCGCCGCAGCGAGCGCAGTTGACCTCGGTACGCATCATACCAAAACTTTCATCAGCTTCCAATCTTACATTCAATTTTGACACCGGCTCCCAGAAACTCGGCCAGCCGGTGCCTGATTCAAATTTATTTTCATACTTGAATAAATCCGTGCCACAGCAAACACATTGATAAATCCCTGCGCCACCCTTAGGAGGAATGGGACAGGTTTTACTAAACGCGACTTCAGTGCCTTTTTGCCGGGTGACCTTGAATTGCTCAGGGGTAAGGATCTTTTGCCACTGGGCATCGGTCTTATAGACTTTCTCTACCTCAATTATTGAATTGGATTTCACGTCAAAAATCTTGATTTTTTCTGCGGCCATTGAAATACCTCCTACTAAAAGGAAAGCAAGAATCAGAATTGTATTTACTGCTGCCTTCACGCTATCTCATTCTCGCAATAAAAACGATTATCGCTACTACCCATATAGAACCAACCACGAGCCATTTCTTCTTTTCATCCATATTGCTCCTCTTTTTAAACAATTACTTTAAAGTAAAAACTAAAAAGGAAAAAGTAAAAACCACAAGGAAAAAGTCAAAAGTTTTTAATTTTACCTTGTATTTTTACCTTTTTACTTTTAACTTTTTACTTTCCAAGGCTCATCCATGGAAACATTATCCCGCTTTTCCTCTTGAGTGGCAATTTTTCTATGTTCCTTAATATGGGCTCTTAAATCCATAAAAATCTTTAAAATAATGAAAAAACAAAGCCCGACTATCGGCGAGCCCAGCGCCATCAAAAGGAATCCGCCGAAAAGAATGCTTACATGCAAAAGAACAATCCTCTGGTAAGGCGAAAATAACAGCAGGCCCAGATTTGCCCTGCGGAATTCCCCTTTCTTTAGATAATTCCAGAAAAATGAAAACGCGTGGCTTAAGAAAATAAAAAGCGCTGCTTCGCTGATTCGCTGTTTTTGTATTAAAGACATGACCAGCTCAAAGTTTGGAGCCGTCCCCTTAAACTCAGGCATGCCGAAAAGAAAAATTACAAATACCCCATGCACCGCAGTAAACATCCCATAGTGGGCGCAGAAAAACGGGATAAGAAAAAGTTTGCCGATATTTTCCTTAGGGTCTTTGACGGCGCAAAAAATCATCCTGCCGACATTAAAAACGCCGACGATTATATTCTCAAACCAATAAAGAAAGATAATTGAAAAAACTGTCCACCCAAGGAAGAAAATGCCAAAAAACGGGAAAAGATTCACCGCGATAAGAAATACAACCGATGGGCTAAAAAGATTGATTGGTTGTTTTTTGATCTGGAATCTTGAATCTTCCATTACTCTGATGGCGGCCTATCCATTACCTCTTCATTGACCAGATTGCCATGGCGGTCGTATTCCCGGCCGACAACTTTGCCGTTCTCATTGTAATTAATAATCCCGTGGATCGAGCCGTCTTCGTAGTAGACCTTGCTTATGGATTTCTGGTCATTATCAAATTCTGCCTGCAATTGCCCGTTTTCATAATAATGTTTGCTTATGCCGACATCGTGCAGGTCTTTAACAGTTGCCTGGCGCTGCAATTGTCCGTTTTGATAGTAGGTTTTTAACGGCCCTTCCATCTTTCCGTCTTTATAAGTGCTTTCCTGGGCGAGGCCGCCTTCCGGAAAATACCTCTTGGCTATGCCGTTTTGTTGCCCTGATTTATACATAATCTCTGCGGATAATCTACCGGTGGGATAGAAAGTAGTGCGCACGCCTTCAAGCTTATCATCCAGGAAATTAAGCGACTGCTTGGTCTTGCCGTCTTCAAAATATTCAATTGCCTCTCCCTGGCGCATATTGTCTTTAAAATCTTCCCTGAATTTTACCTGGCCATTCTCAAAATATTCGGTGGCAGTCCCATCGGGAACAGCGCCTCTTTTTTTTGTAATATTAAAATGGAGGTCTATGCAAAACCTGGCCACCTCTTCATCTCCCACATAATATATCAGCTGTTCAACGCTTGTTATGGGCGACCCTACGCTTCCCTCAAAATCTGCGCAGTCGGTAAAAGACACAAGCACGGTTTTTCTGATTATATCTTCTGCGATAGAGCTAATGGGATTTAATAAAAGTAGCAAGCTTGCGGCTATAAAAAGAAATGATATCTTCTTCATTGTGCTCTCCTTGCATTTGGAATACCTGAAAAACTTTCTTCGTTACATCTATAATAAACACCCATTAAACGCATCTGGACAATAAGAAAATAAAAAGCGATGAACTCTCCGATAAAAAATCCCAAAAACGGAATTTTGTTCAAGAATACTTGTGAAATATTTCGCAGATAAGAAATGGCGAAAAACATGGCGACTATAACAATGTACTGGGTAGGAGCCTTTAATATGGAGCTGATAATGACAAAAGGGTTAAGGGCAACGAATTTCCCGGTCATAGCTATAATCAAGAACATCATCGGATAAAAAAACTGGCCCAGAAATAGCAATAACCAGAAAATCGAATCAATGCTTTGCATTTTAAGAAGATATACGATGGCTGGGGCATAGCAAAATGCCGCCGCAAGGATAATAAGAAAAAGCGGGCCGAATACCATCTCCGTCCAATCGCTGATTGCCGGAAACTCCGGAGGCTGGTCGCTTCCATATGCCGAAGCCTCCAGGACAGTGAGCATGTACTCAAGCAAATAGCTGATTAAAATCAATAACAAGGGCAGCCCAAAAAGAGAGGCTGTTCTGGCGATGAAAAAGAAAACAGCAAAGAAAACCGAACCGACCAAAAGCAACAATGCCCCCTTATTTCTGAAAGGATAAGCAAAAGAAGGTATGAATTCTTGCCAAAATGAAGTTGCCGTGGTCGGAGGTTCTATTTCTCGCGCTCCAGAGGCTTCTGACTGAGCTGCCTCCAAGCTAGATTCCTCGCGAACCATCCTCTCACATTTTCCTCCGCAAGCCCGGCAAGTATAGGGCAGGCTAACACTGCCTTCGTGTACATCAACGCACTCCTGGCAGAAATATCCGCCGCAGCCCATGCAATAATAGAGCGTATCTGTCTCACTATGTTTTTTACATAACATATATTTTAATTAAATTGATTTCTAGGTTTTTTTCAACGCCTTTGCCGACAACAAGAACATCAGCAGGAATCCTAAATCCATAAACGCAAAATAAACCCACATTGAAGGCAAACCTTTGGTCAACCAATAGGAAAATACCACGCTACAGTAAGATATCTTCAGCAATACTCCGTAAATAATCAGATTTCTGTTGGCAACGGGGTTGGCGGCGATATTAAAAAACATTATGCCGAAGACGATTAACAGGCATCCTGAAAACTGAATATACCCAAGATGATTTGGCGGCGGGATATTTACCGCCTTAAAGATCTCAAGCGGGATGGAAACAAACAAAATACCGAATATCGCGTCAACCAAACCGGCGAAGATATAAAATGGCTTTATCCATTTTGGAACCATACCTACCTCCTTTTTGTTGTCTATTCTATCTTAAGCGGGCTTAAAAATCAAGCGCAAGAGCCTTATCAGAGCTTCTCGCAGAGCCGCATTTTTTTATAAAGAGGGACTTCCCCTCCAGGGTTCAAATCATTTATTATTTGATATGCCTTATCATGTTTTATAGGCAGAGAACCGATGTTGTATTGCCTGACGCAATTAAACACCGAGGCATTTTCAGTATTGCAAAGCCAATTCAGACCCGGCCTTTTGAACCTTTGCCTCATCCTTTTATAAATATCCATAAAGTCTTCTTCTTGGACATTACCGAAAGAAACATTCAGGAACTCGCAAGGCTGGACTTCGCCATTTGCATTGATATAAAATCTTTCAATGCCTCCGGCAGTGCAGCCGAAGGCAGAATCCGATGCTTCGAATACCTGCATAGATAACGATGGGAAATCCCTAAAGAATTTTTTTGTATTGAATTCTATATGCGCTTTGCAAAGACTGGCTAAAATATCCTTTTCCATCAAGGTATTGCCTCTTGCAATCCATCCCCCCGATGGTTTTTCGTGGATAATCTGGACAAAACTGCAATTAAGCCCTCTTGCAAGCCCCATAATCTTATCCAAGCCATTATCGTTAAGCATTTCCAGCGAAGGAACGCAGTTAATCACCGTATTAACGCCCACGCTCTGGAACATCCGTACTGCGTTTACGGAAATTTCAAACGCCCCTTTATAGGCGACGTATTCATTGTGCTTTTCGGGCAACCAGTGATGAATGGAAATCATAGCCCCGAAAAGTCCTGCCTGTCTTAATTGCAGCGCCTTTTCCGGAGTCAAAGTATGCCCCGTGGTATTTATCCAAATTTCGCTTCTTTCATCAATGCTTTGGATAAGGGTAAGGAGCCTGTCAAATCTTAAGAGCGGCTCCCCGCCCTCAATATCAAATAGGCCCACACCGATATCCTGGATATCCCTGGCGACCTTAATGAGCTTATCAATATCCAGATCCTCTCCGCCATCGTTTTTTTGATAGCAATGCTGGCAATGATACCCGCAGGCCTTGGTCATAGAAAACACCACACTCATGGGAATGGTGCCCTCGTCCAAAATCAGGAATTTGTCTATGGCTTTATAGAATGCCTGGGAAGGAAATGCCGGAAGGTAAAGATGGATCTTGTATGCTCCATTGATACGGACTGCCTTATTATATCTTAAGACTTCTGATAAAAGCTTAATCCGCTTTAAAAAAATTACGTATTGCCTTAAGGTTATCTCCCCGCTTATGATCCGGGCAAGATACTTGAATGCTATAGCTAGCCCCATGCGGATTTCTAAGAAAAATCTCCCCCATCCAGTGATATATTCTTGGTTTAAGGCTATATCTTTCTTCATCTGCATTGGCTAAATTGTTCTGAAGATTGGCTATGCAGGCAAAACGAACATTTTTAACGTAGTATGAACTCCGTCCTGCCAGGGCCAAAACATCGCTATCGCGGTTTTGCCATCAAGTTCTTTTTTAAAAAGAGTTTGGTTATCGCGGATCCCGCCGAATGACTGCGTCAGCTGAAGCGATTCCTGATCGGGTTTTGCGCCGGTGGGTTTTATCGCCGGGCCAAAAAACTCGCTTGCTACTTGGCTCCACTCAGCAACCTCTTTAGTTAAGACCACAATTTCAACGTATTCTTCCTCAATGGTCCTTTTCTCTTGAATATTTAATGCGCTGAAACGTTCGATGATTTGTTTTAAGTCCATAATTCCTTTCTTTTATCAACCAGCCAAATCTGCCAACTTGGCGAAATCCTGCAGGCTTAGATCTTCAGGCCGAATGCTTGGGCTAATGCCGGTCTGGCAAATTTTCTCGGCGCTTAAGAATGCCTTCAAAGTATTGGATATCATTTTCCTGCGTTGGCCGAATGCGGCGCGGATTATCTTAAATAATGTCTCCTCGTCTTTAACGCTAACCGCGGGAGTTTTCCTTATTAGAAGCTCGACAAAGGCAGAATCTACTTTTGGCCGGGGCTTAAAACTTCCGCTTTTTATAATGAACTTTATAGAGGGGCTAGTGTGATACTGCACAAAAAGGCTAAGCGAGCCGTAGTCTTTGCCCCCGGGCTTGGCGATTATCCTTTGGGCGAGTTCTTTCTGGAGGCTGATATAAATTACGCTTATTTTTTCTTTCTGATTTATGAGATGTTCAATGATGGGCGATGATATGTTATAAGGAATATTGCCGATGACTTTGGTGTTTGACTGGCTTATGCGATATTTAAGTATGTCCTGATTAACGATGGAAAGATTTAAATACTCCCCCAGCGTTGAGCAAAGTATTTGAAAAAGCCTTATATCCTTTTCGACAGCGACGACGCCTTTAGCAATTTTAACCAGTTCCTTGGTGAGAGCCCCTGTGCCCGGCCCTATCTCTAAGACAAAATCTTCTCCGGATAGATTACAGGCCTGGATAATTTTAGATTTGATATTATCGTCAAAGAGGAAATTCTGCCCTAAGAATTTTTTGGGATAGAATCCAGCAATATTCATTTTTTGATATTGCGCGCCAGCCTATCGGCTAATTTTATGGCTTCGATCATAGAAGTCGGATCGGCCAAGTTCTTTCCTGCGATATCAAAGGCGGTGCCATGGCAAGGCGAGGTGCGCACAAAAGGCAAGCCAATGGTCAAATTAACCGCGCTGTTCGGGAATAAGGTTTTTAAAGTGATGAGTGACTGGTCGTGATACATCGTCACTATTGCGTCATATTTGCCTCTTAGGCAATCGCGAAAAACCGCATCCGAAGCAACGGGTCCGAAGACAGAACCAAATCTTTTCTTGGCTTTGTTAACTGCCGGGGCAATCTTGATTCTTTCCTCTTGGCCCAGGAGGCCATGTTCTCCTAAATGAGGATTAAGCGCGCAGACAGCCACTTTTGGTTTCTTAATTAGAAAGTATTTTTTTAAGGCATCGTAAATTAAAGCTATCGCTTGATAGATATCTTTTGTTTTTAGTTTTCTAGAAATATCTTTTAGGGGCAGATGGCGGGTAACGGTTAAAGTCCTTAGATTCTTGGCCAATAACATCATTTCAAAATTCTTGCTATTAGTTTTTTTAGCCAGGTATTCGGTATGGCCGGTAATCTTGTATCCGCCAAGATTGGCCGATTCCTTGCTAATCGGAGCGGTGACCAAACAATCAATCATTCCTTTTTTTAATAAACCTAAAGCGAAATTGATATAGTCCATTGAAGCGGCGCCGTACTCGGCTTTTACTTTACCGTAGGAAAATCCCTTGCGATTCACATTAGCCATGTCAATGAACTTAACGTTTCGCGGCAAGTTTTTCTTACTGGCTTTAGAAATAACGAACTTATCTCCTATAACCAAATAATTTGCCAAGCGATTAATAGCCGGGCTATTAAGCGCCTTGATGACTACTTCCGGGCCGATACCGGAAGGGTCTCCAATTGTTATACCGATAGTTATCATCTTACTTTATGAGTATGTATGATTTTTCTTTGAGCTCATCTAGCCAAGCAGCAAGCCTCTCGGTGAATTTTTGCTCAAACAATGCCTGATATATCTGATCCCGGACTTCTTCGAATCCAACTTCTGATTCAGGGATTTTCTTGATTAGCTTAAACAAATAAACTCCATTATTGGTCTTGACCGGAACGGATACCTCGCCTTCCTTCAAGTTGAATACGACCTTTTCTATTTCTTCATTGAGCATGCCTTTTTTTACTACCCCGATTGGCTCGCTATTGGAAAATTCCTCTCTAAGCTGGGAAAAATCCTGGCCTTCCTTTAGTCTCTTTTGTATATCCTTAATTTTATTCTCGGCTTCAAAAGGATGGACTTCGTTTTTGATCAATATAGAATCAAGCTCAATTCTCTCCGGCTCCTTTAACTCTTCCTTGTGGCTGTTGTAATAATCGGTGACTTCCTGGGGGTGGACAAAAACCTTATCCCTTACCTCAGCCTCAATCATCCTGCGCATCAACAACTGGTCCTGTGTTTTATTTCTTACATCGGCCAGCGTAAGTTTATGCATATTTAAATACATATCGAATTCTGTCTCGGACGGGAAATTGTCTTTTATCGCCTTTATTCTTTGGCCTATCTCGCGGTCCTCTATAATTACACCTTTTTTCTTTGCCTCCTGAATTATAAGTTTGTCTTCCACAAGGCGCTGCACCGCTTCGTCTTCGGCATTTTTCATCTCTGCTTTTAATTGCTCGCCCTCAAGCTGGGATGAAAGCTGCAGGAATAAAACATCCATAAATTCCTTTTTATCGTTCTCGGTTATAATTTCATTATTAACGATAGCAATTAACTTATCCCCTAACGCCGAGACTAAGCTAAAATTAATAAATAGTAGCAATAAAAAAGACAATGTTACCAAGCGCAATATTTTCATAACTATCCTTTCTTGATGTCTGAGACGGCTTCTTTAAGAAGCCTGCAGTACAAATCAAAACCTACGGCGCTGATATAACCATGCTGCTCGGTCCCCAAAAGATTCCCTGCTCCCCGTATCTGTAAATCTTCAAAGGCAATCTTAAAACCCGAACCCAAATCATTATATTCTTCAATGGCTTTTAATCTTCTATGGGCTTCGGGACTCAAATTAGTTTTTTTTGGAAATAAAAAATACGCGTACGCCTGGCGATTGAACCTTCCTACCCTGCCGCGCAGCTGGTGCAAATCCGCCAAGCCAAAGCTTTCTGCGTGGTTTACGATTAAGGTATTGGCATTGGGGACATCAATTCCAGCCTCAATTATCATCGTGCAGACCAAAACATCTATTTTGCCCTTCAAGAAATCAAGCATAATACTTTCAAGTTCGTTGGAGGCCATCTGGCCGTGGGCTATGGCGATATTGCCTTTATTTATCAAGCGCGAGACCTTTTCTTTAAGTTTTTCAATTCCCTGGATATGGTTGTTGACTAAATAAACTTGGCCATTCCTTGAAAGCTCTCTTGTAACCGCCTGCTTAATCAGGTCGTCATCGTATTCAGCGACAAAGGTCTTGATGGGAATCCTGTTTTGTGGCGGCGTATTTATCGTAGACATATCTTTGGCGTCCATAAGCGCCATATAGAGAGTGCGCGGGATGGGCGTTGCGGTAAGCGTCAAAACATCTACAAGAAGCCTTAAGCGTTTTAATTTTTCTTTCGCCTCAACGCCGAAACGCTGTTCTTCATCTATAATTACAAGCCCTAGTTCCCTAAACTTAATATCATCTGATAAAAGCCTGTGAGTGCCGATAACGATATCAACAGAACCGTTATTAAGATTCTCGATTATTTCTTTTTGCTCTGCCTCGGTTTTAAAGCGGGATAGCATCTGGACATTAACCGGGAAATCCTTAAGCCTCATGGAGAAATTATAAAAATGCTGTTCTGCCAAAATTGTTGTTGGCACTAAAAACGCAACCTGTTTGTTATCCATTACTGCCTTGAAAGCCGCGCGCATAGCTACTTCGGTCTTGCCGTAGCCCACATCGCCGCAGATTAATCTATCCATGGGTTTTTCCTGCTCCATATCCTGCTTGACAGCCGACACGGCAATCTCCTGATCTGGCGTCTCCTTAAAGGGAAAAGTCTTTTCAAACTGCTTTTGCCAATCGGTATCGGAAGAAAACTTAATCCCGGGAAGGCTATCGCGGATGGCCTGAATCTGCAACAAATCCAAAGCCATGCGTTTAATGCCTTTTGCGGTCCTGTCCTTTACTCTTTGCCATTCCGGAGAACCCAGCTTGTACAGCCTTGGCGACCTATGCTCAAAGCCGATATATTTCTGGATAAGATGCAGCTGGTCGGCGGGAACGTAAAGCTTGTCGCCGCCGTCATACTCAAGAATAAAATGATCCTGCATCCTGTCTTTAATCAAGAGTTTATTTATCCCCATGAACCTACCGATGCCGTGCTGGCTATGCACGGCGTAATCGCCGACTTCCAGATCTACAAAATTGTTCAGCGGGATCTCTTCAGAAAAACCAAGAGATTTAGAAGCACGGGATATCTTCTTCGGCAGGATAATAACAGAACGATGCTCCCAGATACGTTTTCCATTAATAATATTGAAACTGAAAATGCTATTAACCCTGTCCATATCAAATTCAATGCGCAGGGGGCATTCAAAGCTTATGGGAAAAATATCGGCGATTCCTCCCCTGATTGAGAAATCGCCTTCTTCAAATACGCTTTGCAATCTTTTATAACCTAAATCAACTAGCTCTTTTGCCAAATCCTTAATTTTTATCTCCTGGGAAACGTATAGCTTTAAGGATTTAAACATATCAATGTTTCTTCTGCCAAGCAAGGACTAAAGGCGAAGCGATATAAACAGTGGAGTAAACTCCGGAAATAAAACCTACGAATAGAGCAAAGGCCAGGCCGTTTAAAACGTCGCCTCCGAAGAATAAAAGCGAGATAACTACCAAAAGCGTAGACGCCGAAGTAAGAATTGTGCGGCTGAATGTCTGGTTCACGCTTAAGTTTATAATCTCGGCTAAATTCATTTTATGGCCAAAGCGTAAATTCTCTCTTACCCTATCATAGATAACGATGGTATCGTTGATGGAATAACCAGCTATAGTCAAAAGCGCGGTAACAATCAAAAGATCCATCTGCCTGCCGGTAAGCGCTAAAAATCCTATGGCTATCAGGATATCATGAAAAAGCGCGATTACACCGGCAACGGCGAAATTAAAATGCTTAAATCTGAATGCCACATAGACAAGAATCCCTAGCAAAGAAAAAACGATTGCTTTAATAGCTTTGTTTCTTAATTCTTTACCTACAGCCGGACCTACCTTTTCGATCCTTAAAATATCAAATTTGTTATCGGAAAACTTATCGCGTAGAACCTGTTCTACAGTAGAAGAAGTATCAGACGTGGAACGAATCATTACCACCTTGGGATTTTCTTTAAATTGCTGGATGGAGACATCAGACAAACCCGCTTCTTTTAAGCTGCCACGTAAAGATTCAATAGCGATAGGGTGGTGAAAACTGTACTCTTGCAGTTGGCCACCGGCAAAATCAAGCCCATATGCCTGCTTGCCTTTTCCAAAGAATGCAAATAAACCTATGATAATTATAATAGTAGAAACTGCATACCAGATTTTTCTTTTTCCGATAAAATCGATCTTAGTTTCCCTCATTAATCTTAGCATCGGAAGTTTCTTGATCATTTTCGAAGAAACAAGAAACTCAAGAATTGCCCTGGTGACAAATATAGCGGTAAATAAACTTGCCAAAAGACCAATGGTCAAAGTGACGGCAAAGCCCCTGATAGGGCCTGTGCCGAATTGAAAAAGTAAAAAGGCTGCGATCAGCGTGGTGATATTAGAATCAAATATCGCGCTAAAGGCCTTATGATAACCGTTAGATATACCCGTTAATAGGGGCCTGCCGGAAGCCAATTCTTCCCTTATCCTTTCGTTAATCAAAACATTGGCATCTACCGCCATACCTAAAGTCAAAACAATACCCGCAATGCCCGGAAGAGTTAAAGTCACCTGTTGCTCCGGCATCATGGCCTTTAAGAATCCCAAAGACCCCAGTATTATCAATAAATTAAGCATCAAGGCGAAGTCCGCTATGCAGCCTGCCAAAAGATAATGCATGGCCATAAAAATAAAAACTAGAGAGCATCCGACAATACTGGCCTTGATACCGCTTCTAATTGAATCCTGTCCTAATAAGGGGCCGATAGTCCGCTCTTCTTCAATATAAATTGGCGCAGGCAATGCTCCGACGCGTAAAACTATTGCCAAGTCGCTTGCCTCCTGAAAATTAAACCGGCCGGTAATCTGCGCTTCTCCCGAAGGAATAGGCTCGCGGATGACCGGCGCGGAATGAACCTTATTATCCAAAACAATGGCCAATTGTTTCCCTACATTATCCTGGGTAATCTGGGCAAATTTCTTAGCACCTTCAGAATTAAATTTCAGGCTGACATACGGTTCGCCGAATGCCGTATTATCAAAATTTACTTGCGCATCAACAATATATTCTCCGGTCAAAACTGCATTTTGCTCAAGAAGAACCTGCTGTCTATCTTCGTTCTTCTCAATGGTTTTCAGCTCGAAGCCCTCGGGAACCTGCCCGGATAATGCCGCCTGAAGCTTTTCCATGTCTGCGCTAACGATCTTGAATTCCAAATGCGCAGTCCTACCGATTAATTCAAGAGCCCTGTTTCTGTCGGTTATGCCGGGAAGCTGGATTACTATCTCTTCGGTGCCTTGCCGCGTAATTGAAGGTTCTCCTACGCCGAATTCATCGATTCTATTTCTTACTACCTCCAGCGCCCTTTCAACCGCATCTTTTTTGGCTTCGGCAGAAAGCTTGGATGTATCAACGCGCAGCACCAGATGCATACCGCCTTTTAAATCAAGGCCAAGATTAATCCTTTTATTGAGCGGGAAAGCAAAGTAGGCGAAAAATATTACAATCCCAATGATAAATAAAAGCCTGAATTTTAGATTCTTTATCATATTCTTAACCCTGTTTCTGGCTGTGTTGGAGAAGCCTTTTTTAATACGCTCACAGAACTCTTTTCAACCTCTATTTTTACGTTCTCATCAATCCTTACAACGAAGGTTGAGTCTTTGACGTTTACTATCGTTCCGTGAATCCCGCCTACTGTAACAATTTCATCATTCTTCTTAAGATTCGTTACCATTTTCTGATGATCTGATTGTTTTTGCTTCTGAGGACGAAAAATCAGAAAATAAAAAACAACGAAAATCAGAATTAAAGGAACGAAGCTTACAATTGGATTTGGTGTTGGACCCTGTCCCATCTATTTCTCCTTTTTTATCAAACTTCTCACGGTATCGGAGGGTGTTGCGCCTCGCTTCAACCAAAAATTAAGTTTTTCTTTATCGATTTTAAGCGCCGCCGGTTTCTTCGACGGATCGTAATAACCGATTTCGTCTAAGAATCTGCTGTCTCTTGCAGAAGTCTTGTCGCAAACGATTACACGAAAATTAAATCTTTTCTTCGCTTTTGCGCTTATCTTTCTCAACCTGATTACAACTGCCATTTACTACACCTCCTTTAATGAGCACTTGATTTATGGAGTCTGTCAAATCTTCAAATCGGACGACATAAATCAATCTTCTTTGCGATACTTCTTTGTTTGTGCGAATTAAATCCAGCACCTTTTTTACATTCTAATGTTTGAAGAGTTCGTTTAAAACTAGTGAATACTAAAAAGGTGCTGGGTCAAATTCGGACAGACGATTTACGTTCACTCTTGTTCCGTAAATCGTGTCCTCATTTGACCTCCCTTGTAGTCTTAATAAATTTTCTCAGCTAATTTTATGGCGTAAATTTGCGCTTTCGCCTTGTTGACTGTCTCAAAATATTCTTTCTGAGGATTTGAATCAGCAACTATTCCAGCTCCCGCCTGAATATAGGCCCGTTTATTTTTCACAATAATGGTGCGAATCGTAATACATGTATCGAGGTTGCCTGAGAAACTAACATAACCGACGCAGCCGGCATAAGGCCCGCGTTTGACATTTTCAAGTTCGTCGATGATTTCCATTGCCCTTACCTTAGGGGCACCGGTTACCGTCCCTGCAGGAAAGGTAGCGCGAAGCAGTTCGTATATATCTTTATTCTTCGCTAAAATCCCCATGACATTACTTACGATATGCATCACATGCGAATATCTTTCTATATTCATAAATTCTGTAACCTTAACGGTTGTCTTTTTACATACTCTTCCAAGATCGTTCCTGCCCAAATCAACCAGCATAATATGTTCTGCCTTTTCCTTGGCATCGTTTAGCAAATCATTTTCAAGGCGCTTGTCATCAGCTTCGTCTTTACCGCGCGGCCTAGTCCCTGCGATTGGACGGGTCTGGACAATACCATCCTCACAACGAATTAATAATTCCGGAGAAGACCCGATTACCTCCAAGCTGCCGAATTGCAAATAATACATGTATGCGGAAGGATTGATATTCCTCAATGCCCGGTAGATATTAAAAGGCGGTGTTTTAAAATCCAAATGAAATCTCTGGGATAAAACTGTCTGGATTATATCTCCCTTCTTAATATAAACCTTTGCCTTCTTAACTATCGATTCAAATCCTTTTTTGGAAAAATTTGAAACTAATTTATATTCTTGATTATACGAGCCTATTTCATTTATCTTTAAATTCAAATTTGATTTTAATCTTTTTATTATTCCGTCAATATTCTTTACTGAACGGTCATAGATTTTATTGATTTCTTTCTTATCATTCTTATGCTTATCTTCTATAAAGGCGCAGGCAACGATTTTTATTTTATGGTTTAGATGGTCAAATATAACCATGGTGTCAGCCAAAACAAAAATAGAATCAGGAAGTTTTAAATCATCGATGTTTTTGTTGGCAGCCTGATTGAGTTTCGGCTCAAAGAACCTTACCATATCGTAACCCATATAGCCGACAAATCCGCCACAAAACCGCGGCAGGCCTTTTACTGCAACAAACCTGTATTTTTTCATAAGCTGCTTTATCTCTTCTAAAGGATCTTTCTTGGCGATAATAGTTTTTGTGCAAGACCTGGTACCTTTAAATTCCGTGATCTTGACTGTTCTTGCCCGGCTCTCAAAGACAAGCGACGGGCTATCGCCAAGGAAAGAAAACCTGGCGTATTTTTCCTGGCCCTCTACGGACTCGAGCAAAAAGGCATAATCTGAACTTCTAATCTTTAAAAAAGCCGACACTGGAGTCTCGGTATCTGCCAAGATCTCTTTGTAGATCGGGATTAAATTACCTTTTTTGCTTAATTTTATAAAATCTTTCTTTATCGGATAGCACATAGCTTTCTAAAAAAACAGCTTCTTTTTCCTGTATGGCAAGCAACACCCGCCTGCTTGACCTTTATCAAAAGGGCATCAGCATCGCAATCAAAATAAATCGCTTTTACTTCTTGGATATTACCGGAAGTCTCGCCCTTCACCCAATATTCTTTCCTGGAACGCGACCAAAAACAAGTCCTCCTTAGTTTTATCGTCCTTTTTATGGATTCTTTATTCATGTAGGCGACCATCAAAACATCGTTTTTCTTGTAATCCTGGATTATTGCCGGGATCAAACCTGCCTTATCAAATTTCAACTTGTTAATCATTTTTAAGTTAATTTTTGTCATAATCTTACCTTTATACCTTTTTCTGCCAGATATTCTTTTACCTGTTTTATGGATAATTCTTTATAATGGAATACTGAGGCGGCTAAAGCTGCGTCGGCTCCTGATTCCGTGAGGACTTGCGCAAAATGCTCAAATTTTCCCGCGCCCCCGGAAGCGATGATTGGAATATTCACGGCCTGGGATATCTTTTTTGTCAATTCTAAATCGTAACCATCCTTGGTCCCATCATAATCCATGCTTGTCAATAAAATCTCGCCTGCGCCTAGCTTCTCAACTTCTTTTGCCCATTCTATAGCGTCTTTTTCAACCGGCGTTCTTCCGCCGTTTATATAAACCTGCCAGTTTTCCTTTGCGCGCTTGGCATCTATCGCCACAACGATACATTGGCTACCAAATTTATCTGAGGATTCTTTGATCAAATTCGGACTTTTAACAGCTGAGGTATTAATCGAAACCTTATCGGCCCCGGAATTCAAAAGTATCCTGATATCATCCAGGTCTCTTATTCCGCCGCCTACGGTTAAAGGCATGAATACCGATTCGGCGGTTTTCTTGACCACATCAAGCAGTATCGGCCGTTTCTCGTGGCTTGCGGTAATATCTAAAAATACGATTTCATCAGCGCCTTCTTTATCGTAAAAGCGAGCAATCTCTGCCGGGTCACCCGCATCGCGCAGTCCAAGAAACTTTATGCCTTTTACAACTCTTCCTTCTTTAACATCTAAGCAGGGAATTATCCTCTTGGTGAGCAAAACTCTATCGCCCCTCTCAATGACAGTGAACGTTCGTATATCGCTTTTCCTAAGATCGCTCCGCGAAGACCTTCTTTTTCTAATTCCTTTAGCTTCTTCAAATCTGCCAGACTCGAAATTCCTCCTGAAGCCACCAAAGGAACATCCACAGAGTCTAAAATACTTTTTATACCATCAATATTGGGACCTTTTAGCATTCCATCTCTCGAGATGTCTGTATATATTAGCCCTTTTACGCCCATATCCTGCAATTCTTTGGCAAAGTCAGTAGCGTTAATCGTGGATATGGATGTCCAGCCTTCCTTGGCGAGCTTGCCGTGAGAAGCATCAATACTGACGATAATCTTATCTGGCCAGGTCTCCAATGCCTTTTTAAGAAAATCTTTATCTTCTATTACCTTTGTCCCCAAAACCACGCTTGCGGCACCTACGCTAAACAGTCTCTGAATTGTATCAATATCTCTTATCCCGCCACCGACCTGAACTTGTGCCTTGGTATATCGTATGATGCTGTTAATAACCGCCAAATTTTTTATTTGTCCGGTAGCTGCGCCGTCCAAATCGACTATATGCATAAACTGTGCTCCCTGAGCAATCCACTGTTGGGCGATATCAAAGGGGTGCTCGGAATAAACAGTGACTTCTTGGAACTTTCCCTGTTTCAATCTTACAACTTTGCCGTCCATTATGTCTATTGCCGGGATAACAATCATTTTTAAACCTTTAGAAAATTCTCCAGGATTTTTAGGCCTTGCCGCTGACTTTTCTCGGGATGAAACTGCACTCCAAAGATATTGCCCCTAGATACAGCGGAGACAAAATCTTTTCCGTAATCTGTTTTAGCAGCAATGATATTTTTGTCGTCGGGATTAACAAAGTAGGAATGACAAAAATACATATTTGACCCTTCATCTACCCCTTCAAACAACCCGCAATTATTCTGCTGGTTCTTCTTTAGCTGATTCCAGCCTATATGCGGGACTTTTACTCCTTGAAATTTATCAACACTGCCTTTAAATATGTCCAGCCCTTTTAAGCCTTTTGCTTCCTGGCTTTGGCTAAACAACAACTGCAAGCCTAAACAAATGCCCAGAAATGGTTTATCAGACTTGATAACTTTGACGATAGGATCGATCAAGCTAAGAGACTTTAATTTTTCTATCGCCACGGCAAATGCACCAACACCTGGCAGGACTACCTTGTCCGCTTTCAAAATATCATCAGACGACTGAGTAATCTTAGCTTTTGCTCCTACAAATTCCAGGGCTTTCTGAACACTGCGCAGATTGCCCATGCCGTAATCAATAATCGCGATTTTAGACATTAATCTATCTTGCCTTTGGTCGAAGGTACTCCTTTTCTTCGGGGCTCAATTTGGGTTGCCTGATCTAGAGCTACGCCCATTGCCTTAAAAATAGCTTCAAGGACATGATGTGAATCCATCTCTGCCACCAAAGGCACTCTTATATTCAAAGAAATCCTGGCGTGAGAAACAAAGCCTTCCAAGAATATCTTGAAATCATCTGTCTTAAGATCAGAAAATTTCTCAATTATAGGTCGCAACAAGCCTGCGCCTTCACCAATATTGAAAGTCAAATATGGCCTGCCGCTGATATCCGCGCTGACATTAGCAACTACACTATCCATGGGGATTGAGGCATAACCATATCTTTTGATACCCTTTGCATCACCCAAGGCTTTTTTGAAGGCATCGCCTAAAGCAATACCTATGTCTTCTACGATGTGGTGCTTAAGGTCGCCGTGTTTTAATTCTATTTCCAGATCAAAAAGACCATGAAAGCAAAAAAGCTCAAGCATATGATTCAGCGAATCAAAACCGGAATTTATTTTTGATTTTGACTTGCCGTCTATCGCGAACTTCACCTGAATATCTACTTCATTGGTCTTTCTTTTGATGGTAGATTCTCGCGCTTTATTCGACATAAATGAACTCCTTCTTACTTAAACCTTACCCTCACTGATTCCAAATGTTCTTTTAGGCCTTCAATGCCAGCGATTTTCTCCAAGGGTTGCCTCACTTTTTCTAATGCCTTTTTAGAATAAGAAATTATGTGGCTGGATTTGATAAAATCCTCTATTCCCAACCCTGAGAAGAATCTGGCCGTACCTGCAGTAGGCAATACGTGGCTCGGGCCAGCAACATAATCACCGACGGCTGTAGGGCTATAAGGACCCAAGAAAACCGCGCCTGCATTTTTGATCTTATTAACAATATTCAAAGGATTATTGGTCAATATCTCCAAGTGCTCGGGAGCAATCTTGTTTGAGATTTCAACTGCCTGCTCTAAATTCTTAGCTAGGATTATATATCCTGCGCCACCCTGCCCCTTAACCTGCTTAATCAAAGACTTAGAATTCGTTATCAATATGGACAGGCCGCCTAAATGTTCAGACTGGGACTTTAAATCTGCGATAACAAAATTGGGATTGCTGTAGCGATTGGCAATAACTACCAGTTCCGTCGGCCCGGCTAACATATCTATATCCACATAACCGAATAGCTGCCTTTTTGCTTCCGTGACATAACAATTCCCTGGCCCGACGATCTTATCTACCTTAGGGACGGTCTTGGTTCCTAACGCCATAGCAGCGATAGCCTGCGCGCCCCCGATCCTGTAAATTTCATTTACCTTCAATAAGTTGGCAACAACCAGAATGTGCGGGTTAATTCTTCCGCGCGGATCCGGAGGAGTAGCTAAAACAATCCTTTTTACTCCTGCCATCTTTGCAGGGAGCGCAGTCATATAAACCGTAGAAACTAACGGCGCGGTGCCAGAGGGGATATATATTCCTACGCTATCTAAGGGCTGGATATTTTCCCCTAAGATGACACCGTCTTCGTCTCTGGTCCTCCATGACTTCTTTAGCTGCTTTTTATAAAACCTGGTTACATTATCGATGACGACTTTTAAGCTTGAAACGAAATCAGGCGTAATATCCTGATATGCACCGCTTATTTCGCTTTCGCTCACGCTTAATTGTTTTGCCGATAATTTTACTTTATCAAATTTCCTGGTGTATCTAAGCAGCGCTTCATCGCCATTGAGCCGGACATCATCAATGATTTCAGCGACTTTATCCTGGATTCTTTTTTTTCTAACAAGATTACGATTGTAGATCTTATCAAATTCTTTACTGGAAAATTTTATCAGTTTCATTGCCTAACTTTCTCCTCAGAAACTTCTACAGCTTTTGACAATGCGTCGTTAAGTTTATTTGCCATATTGCCTCCTGCCTGAGCTAAGTCTGGCCTACCGCCGCCTTTACCGCCCACAACTTCAGCAACAGACTTTATCATAAGAGAGGCATCTACGCCTTTGGTCTTCAAATTCTCAGTAATACCCATGACAATCATAACCGCGCCATCCCTAACCGAACCTAAGGTTATAATGGCGCTTTTTAAATCCTTTTTTAACATATCCATAACTGAACGCAAAACCGAAAAATCAGCGTCTTCAATTTTATAAGCAATGATTTTTACTGCATTGACGACTTTGCCAGAAGCAATTATATCGTTAAGTGACTTCTTTAATGATTCGAGTTTCGTGCTGCTCAATCTCCTGTCCATTTCCTTATAGGATTCTATCATTTTGGTTAAATTTGCAATAAGATTCATTTCATCAGTTTTTAGCATATTTGATAATTCCTGGATTAATTCTTGTTGCTGTTTGATATTTTTGTAGGCGAATTTTCCGGTTGCGGCTTCAATCCTTCTTATTCCTTGAGCAACCGAACCTTCGCTTAAAATCTTGAATATACCGATCTGCCCCGTAGATTTAAGATGCGTTCCGCCGCAAAGTTCCTTGGAATACCCTCCGATTTTCACCACACGGGATTTATCGGCGTATTTCTCAGCGAAAAAGGCTAAAGCGCCTTCTTTTTTTGCCTGGGCAGTAGTTTTTTCTTCCACTTTAAGCGTTTCGTTATTCAATATATATTCGTTAACCAGCTCTTCTACGCGAAATAACTCCTCTTTAGTTAATTGTTTAAAGTGAGTAAAATCAAATCGTAATCTATCTTCGGCAACAAGCGACCCCTGCTGCTGCACATGCTCGCCTAAAACTTTTCTTAAGGCTGCCTGGAGCAGATGAGTTGCAGTATGATTTCTTGCGATCGCCAATCTTCGCTCAACATCCACTTTCGCAGAAACTTTATCTTGCACTTTAAATTCTCCTTTTATAGAACCGCAAATATGTACAATAGACTCATGGATTTTCCTTGCCTCGGTTACCTCAAGCATGGCATCTGTATCTTTCGAAATTAGACCCTTATCAGAAACTTGGCCTCCGGATTCAGCATAAAACGGGGTCTTATCTAAAATAACCTTAGCGCTTTTTAATCCTTTGGTGCTGTGTATTTCTTTATTTTCGTTATCAAAGATCTTAAGTATCTTTGATTCTTCTTCCACTGTTTCATATCCGACAAATTCCGTGGGTTTTAAATCCACTTTTATTTCGGAGTCTACAAAGACATCGCCAGCCATGGAACTGGCGCTTTTTGAGCGCTGCTTCTGCTCCTGCATAAGCGAATCAAAATGCTTTCCGTCAAAAGGCACATTTTTAGATTTAGCAAATTCCTCTGTCATTTCCTTGGGATAACCATAAGTATCGTGTAATTCAAAAGCGAATTGAGCCACTTTTTTTGCTAATTCGCTCTGTGATTTATATTCTTTTTTAAATTCGTCTAAAGAAGAGACGGACCTAGGCTCGATCTCTTTAAGAACCTTCCAGAATGACTCTTCTTCCTTTTTAATAATCGCTGCTATATTTTCTCGTCTCTGGAGCAATCCCGGATAAGGCTCTTGCATCACTTCTGCTACTACTGCGACCAATTTATACAAAAATGGCTTCTTAAGACCAATTTGCCTGCAATTATTGACACCGCGCCTGATAAGTTTTCTGACGACATATCCCCGGCTATCATTTGAAGGCAACACACCGTCTAAAATCGCAAAGGCAATTGCCCTTATATGATCAGAGATAACATAAACTGTCTTAATATTTGGGCTGCGTCCTGCTTCTTTAATTATTTCTTTAACTATCGGTTGGAATAAATCAGTCTCAAAATTACTTTTAACACCTTGCATGACCGCAGCCAAACGCTCAAGGCCCATTCCGGTATCAATATTTTTATTGGGGAGCGGCTCTAAAGAGCCGCCTTCTTTGCGGTTAAATTGCGTAAAAACTAAATTCCATACTTCGGCAAATCTTCCACAACTGCAGCTTGGATCGCAATCCTTCTTGCCGCAACCGACATCTTTGCCGTAATCATAAAAGATCTCTGAGCAGGGCCCGCAGGGGCCATTGGGGCCCTTTTGCTTGGCTTCAGAAGGCCAAAAATTCTCCTTATCGCCTAATTTAATAATCCTGTCTTTTGAGACTTTTATTTCTTTGGACCAGACCTCGTAAGCCTCATTGTCTTCTTTATAAACCGAAACCCAAAGCTTATCTTTAGGGATTTTGAGCCATTCGGTTAAGAATTCCCATGCCCACTCTATAGCTTCTTTTTTGAAATAATCTCCAAAAGAAAAGTTTCCCAGCATCTCAAAGAAAGTATGATGAAATGGGGTGATGCCTACCTTCTCAAGATCGTCGGTCCTCAAACACTTTTGGGAACTCGCTGCCCGGCGAAAATCTGTGATCTGGCCAAGAAATTGTTTTTTAAATTGATTCATTCCTGCAGAGGTAAATAAAACAGTGGGATCTCCGGCGGGAACTAAAGAATCGCTCTCAATAATTTTATGTTTTTTCCCGGCAAAAAACTCCAGGAATTTTTTTCTTAAATTATCTGCCTTCATAACTCGCTTACTACCTCGTTTATCACATCGATAGAGAAACCCCGGCTTAATAGATACCTGTAAATTCTTGACTTTGCTTTGTCTAATTCAATATTTTTTAGTTTATTCAATTTTGACTTGGCTAAATCAGAAACTACTTCGTATTCGTTGTAGCTGTCTTTAATATTATCTTTAAGCTGTTCAATTATTTCTTCGGTAATGCCTTTTTGTTTTAGCTCAAAAGAAATTCTCCTTAAGCCTAAAGGCTTAGTCAGGCGGCTCTTCATCCAGCAAGAAGCAAATTCCTGATCATTTATCAAATCTAATTTGTCAAAATAATCAATAACTGAATTTATTGTCTCGCGGGTGAATTTCTTTTTCTTGAGCCTATCTTCTATCTCTTTGCGGCTTCTTGCCCTGAATTTCAACAGCTGAAAAACTATGCGCTTGGCCTTTGTAACATCGCTACTTAATTCGGAAGCCATCTTAATTTATTCTGATTTTATAACTAGACTTTTATGCTGTCTCTTATCAGTTTTTCAATTTTATTTAGAACCTTATCGTGTTCTTTTAAATACTGGCGCGCATTTTCAAAACCTTGTCCGATCTTTTCATCCTCAAAGATTAACCAAGCGCCCGACTTCTTGACAATCTCTTTTTCAACAGCTACTGTCAGAACAGTGCCGGTTCTTGAAATCCCTTCCTCATGCAGGATATCAAAAAGCGCTTCTCTAAATGGAGAAGCAACCTTATTTTTTACAACCTTTGCCCTTACATGGCTTCCGATAACCATATCTCCAACTTTAATTGCGCCGATTCTTCTCAAGTCAATTCTGACTGAGCAGTAAAATTTAAGCGCCCTTCCTCCTGGCGTAGTTTCGGGAGAACCAAACATTACCCCAATCTTCTCCCTGATCTGGTTGATAAATACAACACAGGTCTTGGATTTGCTTATAGCCGCTGTCAATTTCCTTAAGGCTTGAGACATCAACCTGGCCTGAAGGCCCATCTGAGCATCGCCCATTTCACCCTCGATTTCGGCCCGGGGGGTAAGCGCAGCCACCGAGTCAATGACGACCATGTCCACCGCATTTGACCTAACCAAAGTCTCGACGATCTCTAAGGCTTGTTCCCCGGTATCAGGCTGTGAAATCAATAAATCATCAAGATTAACTCCTACTTTTTTGGCGTAAGTGGAATCAAAGGCATGCTCGGCATCGATAAAGGCTGCTACCCCGCCATTTTTCTGGGCCTGAGCGATAACGCTTAAAGTAAGCGTCGTTTTGCCTGAAGCCTCTGGACCGAAAATTTCAACTACCCTTCCTCGGGGAAGACCGCCGATTCCCAAGGCAATATCAAGCGAAATTGCTCCTGTTGGAAGAGCCTCGACATCAGCTTTTGCTTCCTGTCCTAACTTCATTATCGAACCCTTACCGAACTGCTTTTCAATCTGAGTCAAAGCCAATTCCAATGCCTTCTGCCTATTAGAAATATCGGCTTTTTTATCCTGTGACATAGATATTACCTCCGTATTTTATGGTTTAGTTTTTTGGTTAAGGTGGACCCCAAAGCAATCTTTCCTCTGAAGAGGTAGAAAAATTATACATTAAAAGAAAAAGAATGTCAACACATTCGTAGCCACTCAGTGCTGATACTGATGGCTCCGCAAAAGGCGGAACCGAATGTATCAACAATTCTTAAGGCTTAGGAATTAAATAAGTTAAGTATTATTATACGGGGACAGAAAGCGTAGTATCTGGAGTTACTTGAGTTATCCTTACCTTCTGCAAGTTATTCCCTGGGGCGAGTTTTTTAGAGTTTATAAAGATTTTTATATAGTTATCGGAATAACCCTGGAGCATCCCGGATTTTTTATCCTTTTTGCGCTCAACTAAAACTACCAGCTCCTTATGCAAAAACTGTTTTCTGTATTCATAAGATATCTCTCTTGCTAAATCTTGTACCTTACGCATTCTTTTTTTCATGGATGGGCTATCAACTTTACCAGCAAAGGCAAAGGCAGGCGTATTTTCCCTAGGGCTAAACGGGAAAATATGCATTCTTGAAGGCGCGATTCCTTTTAAGAATCTAAACGTATTATTAAACCTTTTCTCTGTTTCTGTTGGAAAACCTATCATTATGTCTGTGGTTATAGCGATTTGCGGAATCTTATTTCGAATCTTATCAATTAATTTTATATAAGATTCTGCGGTATAGTTTCTATTCATTTTCTTCAGTATTGCGTTATCTCCGCTTTGAAAAGGGATATGGAGATGACGGCACATCTTCTTAGAACTGGCTATTTTTTCAATTAACTTGTCTGTTACGTCTTTTGCTTCAATTGAGCTTAAGCGTATACGAAAATTACCGTCGAGCTTTTCAACTACTTCTATAACATTTACTAAATCAAATTCTCCTTTTAAATCTTTTCCATACGCCCCCAGGCAAATTCCGGTTAAGACAAGCTCTTGAAAACCATTTCTTATTAAACGCTCGGCTTCTCTGACAATACTAGCCAAGTCCCTGCTTCTTGATTTTCCCCTCACTATAGGAATCTTGCAATAAGAGCATCGGTTATTGCAACCATCCTGGATTTTTACAAAAGCCTTGTCATGATCAGAAAAACTACTGATTTCTAAATCAGAATATTGATTTTTAATGCCGCAAGAATTAATCTTCTTTGCGAACAAGAAGTCAGGAATCAAATTTTTTTGCTCGTTAGGGACTATCAATTCTATTCCAGGGATATTGGTGATTTTGTCTTTATCTTTTTGAACATAGCAACCAGCGACGACTACTTTGGCCTTGGGGTTTTCCCTGATACACCGATATATATATTCTCTTGATTTTCTGTCCGCGGTATTGGTAACAGTGCAGGTATTGATGACATAGCAATCGGCTTTGCCATTTTTTGTTTCTTTGAAACCCTTTCTTAAACAAGACTCTCTAATTGCCTGAGTTTCATATTGATTGACTTTGCAACCTAAGGTATGGAATTTTATCGTTGGCATTATCTTATTTATTGGAAGGATAAAATAAAGTATTCATCTCTCGGGCTATAAAAAGGCGTTCAAGACGGCAACAACCGTAATGGCGGCAGTGTCAACCTTAAGCACATTTTCACCCAAAGTCACGATCTTGCAGCCGGATTTCTTGGCTAATTTGACTTCTTCTTCTGAAAAATCTCCTTCCGGCCCGATAAAAACAATTATATTTTTTCCTTTAAATCCGCTTAAGACCTCAGGCATATTAATCCTTTGGCCTTCTAGGGTAGGAAAAATCGCTAAATCATAGTTTCCAACTTCTGATATAACATTTTTAAAGCCCTTTACATCATCTATCTGGGGGATAAAACTTCTTTGGCTTTGCTTGGAAGCATTGATAGCAACCTGTCTCCAGTGGCTGACTTTATCCGGCATTCTTTCTTTATTATACCTGACTTCTGATCTTTCAGTCTCTAGCGGAATTATCTTATCCACTCCTAATTCTGTAAGTTTCTCGACGATGAAATCGAATTTTGCTTTCTTAGGGATTGCGCAAGCTAAAGTTATTTCGAAAGGTCTTTTCTTCGATTGATATTTCTTCGTAATCATAATTCTGATTAAATTCTTTGAAATTTCTTTAATTTTTCCATCAAACTCATGGCCTTCTCCGTTAAAAATAACAATCTCGCTTTCAATGCCCAATCTTAAAACATTGGCAATGTGATGGGCTTCTTTTTTATCGTTGATTGTAATAATTTTATCGCTTATATTTTCCGGAGGACAATAAAATCGGTTATGCATATTTCAGAACCTCGGAGTTTGATAATTCAATGCCAATATGAAAAGGTGAATCCCCAAAAAGCAAAGGATAAACCCGCAAATCCTCTGAAAAATTATAAAAAATCTTTCTTTGTCTTTAAATATTTTATTAATAAACCCTGCAAAAATTACCAAAAAAATCAAAGGCGATATAACCGTCCCTATTCCAAAAGCAAGGCTTAAAATTAAGCCCTTTAACCAAGAGAATGAAACCATGCCGATATAGGAAAGCACCCCCACCAAGGGCGCGCATGGGGAAATCCCGACAATCAATCCAAAGATAAATATGCTTTTGGTATCGTTTTCAACCAAGTTTTTTCTTAGCAGCCTGCAGAGCCTAAGCTTCGGTTCTTTGCCTAAAACGATAAGAACGCCAATGATAAATATAAAAATCCCGCCGGCTAAATATAAATACCGAGCCGCATGCAGTTGATAATCTTGATTAACAAAGACTTGGCTAAATAATCCGACGAGAATCCCAAAGAACATGTAGACAACAACCCTGCTAAGCGAAAAAACCAGATACAACCGAAGGCTATCTTTAAAGCCGCTTTTCGTAGCCGCGGAATAACTTATCAATAGCGGGCCGCAACTTGCCATGCAAGGCCCCATACCGAGAGCTAAGCCGCTTAAAAACAGGCTAACGATTAGATTTGGCATCTATTCGATTGATTTCTCCGAGAAGACTTCGGCGCTAAAGATTGAAATTTGAGTGGTTTTATCCTTCCACGCATCTTCAGGAAGCCCCGCCTTAAGACAGGTATGCTTTAGGAAGGTTTCTCTGTCCCATCCATATTCAGTTGCAACCTGAGGCAGAAGCAATCCTTGAAAAAAACCCCTGCGGATAATGATACCGTGTTTCCCTACTTCTATTTGATTCGTGCCTTTAATTTCCTCTATCGGCGAAAGCACGGAAATATCAATTTCGATATCTTTTAATTCTTTAGCCTTTACCGGAGGAAAACGCGGATCGTCAATGGCCGCCTCAATTGCCATGTCCGCAACAACTTCATATAAAGGAGAATTGGATACAATCCTCCCGATACATCCGCGAAGCAGCCCTGATTTATTCAATGTCACAAAGGCGCCTTGATGCCTAGTAAGCTGCGGGTCATCGACGCTAAACTCCTTGCGTTTTCCCGTAGTAACATAATTCTCCATAGATTCTCTGGCAATTTTTAATAATGTTTTCCTCTGTTCTATAGTCAACATAGCATCTCCCTTCGGATTATCCCCCCGGTAAAAGACGGCGCTTACGTATCCAACCACCCGAGAAAAATCACCAGCAACATCGCCAGAGTTGGCATATTTTAGAATTTTTATCTTGGCATCATTATCTTTGGCGAAAGAAAGAACCGTCATTACAGGAGCGATGCCGCATAATTCGGCATCGCCTCCCATTTCTGCCTGCCAAAGCCCCTTGCAATCTATGCCCTCAAAATATCCCATAGTCTTTTTATCGATTACTTTGGCATCGTGATAAGGATGGAAATGCGACAAATCGGTAGAAGCAATAACTAAAACGTCCTTCCTACTTTTAATAATTTCTTTTAGCTTAGCTGCTAAATCTTCGGCGTAAGACAGGCTCGGGCTACCCATAACAATCGGGACAATCTTAGCTCCGGGCAAAACCTTCTGCACAAATGGCAGCTGGACCTCCAAAGAATGCTCTTTAGCGAAAGCCTCAGGAACAAACCTTGCCCAATCTAACTCTTTCATTAACTGGCCGGCAAAATCAGAATCCACTTCTATATCGCCTAAAGGAGTGTTAAACTTGCCCTTGGGCCAGACAGAAATCCCTATAAAATTATGGTAGTGGCTCGGCGCCAATACGATAACGGTATTATAATCTGTCCCTTGAATTAATTTATATCCGTGGCTAGCTATGGCGGCTGAATATGCATAACCAGCATGAGGAGAAATTAAAGCAATAATCTTACCATTAATTTCCGGAACAATTGCATCTTTTAAATAGGAATCGATCTTTTCCGAGAGGACTTTTGGACTGGATGGGTAAAAAGAGCCGCTTACATTAGGATGTTTTGTCTCTTGGGCTCCCGAAGAACAGGCGTTTAAGAAGACGAAGCAAAAAACTAACAGAGTGAAAATCCTATTTCCAGATACCCGGAATTTCGGCATTGCAAAATTTACATTTTCCATTTTCAATATTATTCTCCGTAATCGCATAGCCCACGCGCCCGATGATAAGTTTCCGGCATACCGGACAGAACGTCGACTCTGCGCTGCTTCCCGGCATGTTTCCGATATAGACATATTTTAATCCTGCATCTTTGGCAATTTCGTGAGCTTTTTCTAAAGTCTCTACGGGCGTAGGCGAAATATTAGTCAATTTATACATCGGAAAAAACCTTGAGAAGTGTATTGGCGTATCGGCTCCCAAATTATCTTTTATCCAGACACACATATCCTTTAACAATTCCGGGTCGTCATTAAGGCCTGGCAAAACCAGATTAGTTATCTCTATCCATACACCTTCTTCTTTTAAAATTTTTAAGGTCTGCAAAACCGAGCCTAAATCCCCCATGCTCATCGAGCCATAAAAATCCTGGCTGAAACCCTTTAAATCAATATTGGCAGCATCTAAATACTTACACAACTCTTTTAGCGGAGTTTCATTGATATGGCCTGCGGAATGCATCACATTCAATATGCCTTCTTTTTTGGCAATCTTGGCAGTATCCAGCATATATTCATAAAATATGGTGGGTTCGGTATAAGTGTATGCTACGGTCTTCGCACCCGCCTTCTTTGCCTTGTCCACTACTTCTTGAGGGCTAAGATTATAAGACTTTACGTCTTCGGGAAGAGCCTGGGAAATCTGCCAGTTTTGGCAGAATTTACACCGCAAGTTGCATCCGGCGGTAGCGATAGAATAAGCCGAACTTCCGGGCAAAACATGGAATAACGGTTTTTTCTCAATCGGGTCAATATGCACTGCGCAAGGCTTGGCGTAAACCAAGGTATAAAGAACTCCGCTGCGATTTTCCCGTACTCCACAGAAGCCGCGTTTTTTATCCTGGATAACGCAGCGCCGGGGACAAAGATGACAGTTGACTACCTTGTCCTTAAGCTTCTCGTAATACATCGCTTCTTTTAAATCCTGATTAGTGGCGCTGTGCAAAGATGAATAAACAGCTAACCCTAGCAAAATAAACAAAATTAATATACCTAGTATGAGTTTTTTCATGATATCTAAATTAATCTCTTTTTTAGAAAGGCGTGGCCGGAGCCTGATTTCAGATATTTCTCGAATTCTTGCGCGAGAGTCCTGTTTCTAAATGTTATATAGGTTTCTTCTTGCCAAGGCGCATACTTTGCAGCATATCCTGTTTTACTACTATTATGACCATCTATTCTCTTTTTAAGATTTTGTGTTATGCCAACATAATGCTTAGAAGAGTTTTTTAGGCTTTTGATAACATATACAATGTGCATAGTCTAATTATATTTAAAGGTGTTCTACTACGCCGTGCTACTTTCGTGCACGGCTTCGTAGAACATTCTGCGAAGCTGAGCGTGAAAACTGCTCAGCGAAGCAGAATGGAGCAGATGAGATTTGAACTCACGACCCCCTCGTTGCGAACGAGGTGCTCTCCCAACTGAGCTACTGCCCCCGATAATGTATAATAGTTCACAATTTCGGTAACGACTTTGGGTTAAGGTTACGATGCCCGTTTCGTTTTTCGGCTAAGGTTACGTGAATGTTTCTACTGTTGTGAGGGTGCGTTATGAGTTGTGTGTCGAGCCGACCCAATACTCACAACGCATTCTCACAACAAAATTTACGTTACCATTACCTTAACCGATACGGGCTTCGTGACCATAGCCTTTACCGAAAATATTGAACAAGTAGCTATATAAATCTAACATAAAAACAAAAGTTTTGCAAATAAAAACGAAAAAGGTATGTATTTATTGAAGGGAGGCGGAACGAAAGAATACTGTAGTCTCAATGTGCACGTTAGGATTATCTATGCTTTCTATCGCAGCAGGGTTATCTCTGCCTGTAAGGCCTATCCGAATCTGGCCCGGAGTAGCCCCATTAATCGTGGGGGAAGATGCAAGGTGGCGGCAAATAATGTTATCGGTTCCAATTTGATCAGTAAAAGTAATATTTTCAGAGGCTGGTAGGCCAAAACAAAATGTGTGAAAACCATCAGTGGCATCAGCGATTCCATTCGAATCCGTATCAATTCTTAATTTAAAACCGGCCACAGCTCCACATGCAGCAGGATTATAATATACAGCGGGATTCCCCACATCGCCGATTGCCCGCTGGGCGCTTTTTCCAATATATTCCAACGCCAAGGTAATGTCATTTAAAGCGACTATGCCCTTCTCTGCCCGTGAAAAGAATCTTCTCGAAGCAATATCAACCGAACCGGCGACAAGTAGAATTAAACCGATCAGGGTCACAGATATCAACAATTCAGCCAAGCTTAAGCCGTCAAGTTTAAAATGAATTTTCCTAAAACTAAAACAAGAATTATTCATTCCAGTTTATTGCAACACTAACTGCTCTAGGACAAGTCTGCCAGCAATTCGGATTTGTAACTTTGTTGCCATCCAAATCAATTGTTAAAGTGGCGGAAGGAGAAAAATTTTTAAGAGGATTATCCGGCTCTATCGAGGGAACGCCAATAGCTGCATCAGGAAGTGCGTATGTTTTTATGCAGGGTGGAATATAATTGTTATTGCTTGTTCCGGGGGGACAAGTAAGCAAATTGCTAACTCCGTTGGTCCAGGTATCTGCCCGCACTTTATCATAAAGCCCTTCTGAAATTTGACGAGCTAAATTTACCGCCGCCATGTGGCGTTTGGAGCGGCTGATAAAACGGTTGGCAGCAATAAAGCTCGCCATGAAACCCGCAGAGACTATAACCAAAATTACGGCTGAGATTAATATCTCAGCTAAAGAGAAACCCCTTCCTTTAATTATTTTATAACGAAGCATTCTTTATTATTTACGCCTCTTAATCAAATAAACACTAGTCTTGTATTATTTGGTTAAAATCAAAATTATTTAAGCAATTCAGTGCCCCTATAATTTACTGGCAAGCAGGACAAACGGCAAACCCATATGAAGTACAAGGCGTTCCTACTAAATTATTGCAACACAAGCAACCGGTTGCATCAATTTGCAGTGAATATGCACCACCTGTTCTTGTCATGGTTATTGTGCCAGTTCCTGCTCCACTGCAGGCCGGAGCTCCAAAATTCTTGATAGTTGTCCACGTAGTGTCCAGACCGGTGCAAGCTCCTTCTACCAAATAGTTGCCATTATTTGCCGCAGCATATCTTTCATTAGCTGTTCTTAAGTCGCCCAACAAACCCATTGCTTCGGTGGCGCGCCCCTTTTCAGTACCGCCAGTAAATCTAGGAATAGCGATCGATACGATTATACCCAAAATAATTACCACAATGATTAATTCCAGTAATGTAAAGGCTTTGTTTTTAATAGCGCCCCCCCTTCCCGGTTAAACACTTTTGAATCTTTTTAGCGAGCATACAAATCCATAAATATGTCAATCTAGCTTCGTCCGGGCAGCTAAGTTAAAATATATTCGTACCCCACTATATTACATGCAAGCAGGACAAACTGCCATTCCGTAACCAGCGCAAGGCGTTCCAACAATATTATTACAGCATAAGCATCCGGCTGCATTAATCTGTACAGAATACGAGCCATCAGTTCTTGTCATTCTGATTATGCCTGCTGCCGGATCGCTGCAAGCCGGTATTCCAAAATTCTTAAGGGTAGTCCATGTAGTATCCAAGCCTGTGCAGGTACCATTTACCAAATAGCTGCCGCCACTTCCTGCAGCATATCTTTCATTGGCAGGCCTTAATGCGCCTAATAAACTAAACGCTTCCGTAAGTCTGCTCTTTTCAGTCCCACCAGTGAATCTGGGGGTAGCAACCGATACAAGTATGCCCAAGATTATTACTACAATGATTAGTTCCAGTAATGTAAAACCCCTTTTCATAAGTCAACCTCCTGTATTAATAAAATTAAATTTAGAATACCTTCTTTTTTGTTGCTTAGCTAGAGCTATCACCCCCTTCGACAAACTAGCCACGCTTTTGAACTATCCTAGCTAACTGCTGAGCAAGTGTTAATTTACACTGCCTCCTCTCAAAGTAACTAAATCAAAGATAGGCAAAAACATTGCAATTACAATCGTTCCTATAACAACACCCATAAAAATAAGCATAACCGGCTCAAATATAATTCCAAAGCGCTTTAAAAAAGTCTCAATAATACTTTGATAAAAAGCTGCTATCCTTTTAAGCATATTACCAAGCTCGCCGGTTTCT
>VGKH01000009.1 GCA_016867135.1 Candidatus Omnitrophota bacterium | reverse complement strand
GTAGAAGACGTGGTTAAGCTCGGAGATAAGATAAAAGCCAAAGTAATCGGTATCGATGAATTAGGCAGGATTAATTTAAGCAAGAAACAAGCGGAAGAATGAAACGACAACATATTAACGAAATAAAGGCAATTGTGATTTTTGCAATTGCCTTGTTGATTTTTGCAAGCCTTATTTCTTTCCATAAGGAAGATCTGTCTTTTTATACCTCTCATCCAAACACGCCACCCAAAAATCTTGTACGCATATTCGGAGCCTATTTGGCCGGAGGAATATTCTTCCTTATCGGTTGGAGCGGCTATTTTATAGTCTTCCTTTTACTCTTGTGGAGTTTTAATAAGTTCATGTCTCGGGAGACAGGAATAAGGATCAGTAAGATATTCTTCATCTTTGTTTTATTCCTAGCGGTGAGCGCGCTTTTTAGCACGGCGGGAAACCAGGATACTGATTTAAAATTCCTAAGAGGCGGAATCCTGGGCATGGTTTTTTCTAATTTCTTGGTTAAATACCTAGGGCAATCCGGCGCCTATATTATAATCCTGACTTTCGGGGTGTCGTCTTTTATCATTATCGCCGAGGTCTTAGTTTCGCCCTTTGTCTTAAGATTCTTTGACAATATAGTCTCCTATGTCAGAGGATTCAGGCTCCCAAAGATTTCACTGCCGCAGAAAAGAGAGAGGAAGGAAATCCTCTCGGTTAAACCCAAGCCTAAGATACTACCGACACCGCCATTGCAGGCTAAGCCGCCAGTGGCGCCAAAGATAGATATCAGGCAACCCAAGCCGCAACTAATAATTAGAGAACCGCAAGCCAAAGCTAAGCCGGTGGTTGAAAAAGAAAGATTTATCGGAGAATATAATTTGCCTTCTTTGGATTTATTGGATAATCCGCCTCCTTTAGCCACACGTCAGATAAAAGAGGACTTGATGGAAAATGCGCGGGTGTTAGAAGAGACTTTAAATGATTTCGGCGTAAGCGTCAGGATCGCCGATATTGAAAGAGGCCCGGTTATTACCCGTTACGAACTTGAACCGGCTCCGGGTGTTAAGGTCAATAAGATTGTCAGCCTTTCCGACGATATTGCATTGGCGATGAAGGCGCCGACGGTAAGAATCGTCGCGCCCATCCCGGGCAAAAACCGCGTGGGAGTGGAAGTGCCGAATATCTCGTCAAGCATTGTTTATTTAAAAGAGGTCTTTTCTACCGATGATTTCAGGAAATTCGGTTCAAAATTAGTTTTGGCTTTAGGTAAGGACACGGCAGGGAAGCCTTTGATATCGGACTTAGGCGAGATGCCTCATCTTTTAATTGCCGGGGCTACCGGTTCGGGTAAAACCGTCTGCGTAAATTCGATTGTCATGTCCATGCTTTATTCGTCAACCCCGCAAGAAGTAAAATTTGTGATGATTGATCCTAAGATGGTGGAACTTGCTCCTTTTAACGGCTTGCCGCATCTTTTGTGCCCGGTTATTACCGATCATAAGAAAGTTTCCTCTGCCCTTAACTGGGTGGTTAATGAAATGGAAGATAGATATACTTTGTTGGCCCAGGCAGGCGTAAGAAATATTGAGGGCTACAACGAAAAAAAGGAGAGAATTCCTTATATAGTAGTAATCATTGATGAATTAGCCGATTTGATGGTGGTTGCCGCAGCCCAGATAGAGAATGCTATTACAAGATTGGCGCAGCTTTCCCGCGCCGTGGGAATTCATTTGATTTTAGCTACGCAGAGGCCTTCGGTAGATGTTATCACCGGCGTAATCAAGGCGAACTTCCCGGCGAGGATTTCATTTAAGGTTGCATCAAAAGTAGATTCGCGCACGGTTTTAGACATGAACGGCGCAGATAAGCTCGTGGGCAAGGGGGATATGTTATTTTTAAAACCGGGCGAGGCAAAACCGATTCGCGCTCAAGGCAGCCTTATCCAGGATAAAGAGATTGAAAGGGTCGTGGAATTTATCCGTTCTCAGCAAGAACCGATTTATGATGAAGACTTAATCAAGGAACAAGAGAAGAAAGCTTTGCACATGGATTTAGAAAAAGACGAATTATTCGATGAAGCCGTGAAATTAATATTAGAATCAAACCACGCTTCAGTATCAATACTACAAAGAAGGATGAGGCTGGGATACACTAGGGCCGCGCGTCTGATTGACATGATGGAGCAGGAAGGTATTATTGGGCCGTTCTGCGGAAGCAAGCCCAGGGAAATCCTGGTAGATAAAGACGCATGGTTACAGAAAGAAAGTCAGGAGAAATGAGCGAGACTATAGGCGCAAAATTAAGACAGGCAAGAGAAGCTAAAAAGCTATCTATAGAGCAGGTATACGCCAAAACCAAGATACACGTTAATATTTTACAGGCACTTGAGGAAGATAGGTTCCAGGAGCAGAGCCTTATTTACCTGAAAAGTTTCTTGAAGATTTACGCCCAGTTCCTGAAATTAGATGTTGAAGCCATAATGCAGGAGTTCAAGGAATTATATCAGCCCAAAACCGGCGAAACAGCTCGCAGGGAAATGCCGAAGGGGACAACAGGCTTTAGCCTGCCTAAGTTCAAGATTGATCCCAGATTAATAAAATTAGCAGTAATTGCCATAGCAATAATAGCCTTATTGTTTGTACTTATTTCTTTTGTTAGATTCGTTAAAGCAAAATTATCCAATAGACAACCTAAACAAGAAGAAGTAGTCCAGGAGACAATAGTCAAGCCCAAGCCGCTTTCCGAGGAAAGAAAACCAAAATTTGCCAAATTAGCCATACGTTCCAGCGAGAACAGCTGGCTGCAGGTTAAGCTAGATGGGAAAAATATCTTTGAGGGAACTTATAAGAAGAATATGTCGGATAGCTGGCAGGCCAAGGAAAAGATTGAATTATCAGTAGGCAACGCCGGCGCTATTGAAGCAGAGATTAACGGGCAGATCTTGTCTCCTTTAGGCAAGAAGGGCGAAGTTATCAAAAATATAGTTATTACCAGGGATGGGTTCACTCTTGGTAAAGGCCGCTGATTCTTTAGTCAAATAAGCGTAGCTCTAGGACCTAATGTATATGATATTTTTACTTATTTCGGCGAAATCCGCCGAAGCAAATCCGCCTTCGCTGAGGTGCTTTTGCCTTCAGCTTCGGCGGATGCCCGCTTATATTATAAATTAGGACCATAACATTCTGCGAAGGCGGGCAAATCTCTCCTTAATAAATGATAAAAAACGCAAAACCGAAAATCGGAATTGTCAGTTTGGGCTGCCCGCGTAATTTAGTGGATTCTGAAGTTATTCTAGGGAATCTTAAGAATAAAGGCTATAAAATCACAGATGTGCAAGCTGCCGACATTGCGATAGTAAATACCTGCTGTTTTATCAAGGAAGCCAAAGAAGAATCCATAGAAACCATATTAGAACTTGCCGATTTAAAAACTCAAGGTAAGATTAAGAAGCTGATAGTCAGCGGTTGCCTTCCGCAACGCTACAAAAAAGAATTAATCCCGCATTTAAAAGAAGTTGATGCCTTTGTGGGGAGGTTATCGCTGGATAATTTTCCCAAAGAGCGCTACAATCTTGTGCCTAAGCATTTTGCTTACCTAAAAATCTCTGAAGGATGTAATAATAATTGCAGCTATTGCGTTATTCCCAAAATTAAGGGTAGATTCAGAAGCCGCCAGATAGAGGATATCTTGGGAGAAGTAAAATCAATGGATGAAAATAATACTAAAGAGATCAATATTATCGGCCAGGATGTTACTTCGTATGGGCTAGACATATATAAAAAACCTTCCCTGGTCAGATTACTGAAGAAAATAATCTCCGAAACCAACAATATAAAATGGATCAGGCTTCTTTATACTTATCCTAACCATATTGACGATGAGCTTGTTGAGTTAATTGCAGAAAATAAGAAGATCTGTAGATATCTTGATTTGCCGATTCAGCATGTTAATAATCGCATTTTAAAACTAATGGGCCGCAAGATTACTAAAGAGCAGATTACTAGCCTTATTAAGAAATTAAGGAATCGGATCCCAGGCATAGCTATCCGTACTTCACTTATAGTCGGTTTTCCATCGGAAACAGAGGAGGAATTCCAGGAACTCCTGGCTTTCATCGGTAAAATAAAATTTGAGAGGCTCGGAGTTTTTATGTATTCGCGCGAAGAGGATACCGCTGCCTATGATTTCAAGAATCAGATTCCGCAGAAGGTCAAAGAGGAGCGCCTGCATAAGATAATGTCCATGCAGCAGGTAATCGCCCAAGAGGTTAACTCTAAATATTTGAACACAGAAATTGAAGTTCTGATTGACGAAAAAGATCCAAAAGAGAATTTGTACTTAGCGCGGACCGAAGCAGATGCTCCGGAGGTCGACGGTATGGTTTATGTGCATTCCAAAGACAGGTTAAATCCGGGAGATTTTGTAAAAGTTAAAATAAAAGATACTTATGAATACGATTTGGATGCGGATAAAGTATGAATCTACCCAATAAACTAACCATATTGAGGATTGTCCTGACTTTTATTTTTATGTTATTTATTTTTTCTCGGGGTTTGATTTTTAAGATTTTTGCTTTACTGATATTTTCCTTGGCTTCGCTGACTGATTTCTATGACGGGCATATCGCTAGAAAAAGAAGCTTAGTGACAAATTTCGGCAAAATCATGGATCCGATAGCCGATAAGCTTTTGGTTATCGGCGCTCTTCTGGCATTCGTGCAATTGCATATAATTTCGGCCTGGATGGTAGTTTTGATTATAAGCCGGGAGATGATTATCACCAGCTTGAGGTTTTTTGCCATGACAAAAGGAAAGTTTTTGCAAGCCGAGAAAGGCGGAAAACATAAGACGGTTTCTCAGATGGTGGCGATATTTTTAATATTGGGGTATCTGATATTCAAAGAGGTAATGGTGCATTTCTTTATCTGGACAGATAATGTTGAATTCTGGTGCCGAATAGGGATATTCGTTACGATGTTGATTACGGTAGCGCTGACGCTTATCTCCGGGATATCTTATCTATGGCAGAATAGGAATCTTATCCATGATTAAGAAGATTATTGAGCTTGTTTCTACGGTATTCTACGTCGGGTATCTGCCGATTTCCGGGACAATGGCAAGCCTGGTCGGATTATTGATTTACTTTCTGATTAATAAGAATAATTTATTGTATGCGATTGTATTGGCAGTTATTTTGATTTTAGGATTCATGACAAGCGGCAAAGCGGAAAAGGTTTTTCAACAGAAGGACTCGCGCAAGATCGTTATTGATGAAGTCTCTGGTATGCTCATCGCGCTTTTTTTATTACCGGTAAGGTTACCGATCATAATTATCGCTTTTTTACTATTCCGGGCTTTTGATACCATAAAACCGCCTCCGTTTGATAGATTGCAGCATTTGCCTGGAAGCGCAGGTGTTATGTTTGATGATATCATCGCCGCAATTTATACCAACCTAATTATTCAGCTTTCTTTAAGATTAACTTCCGCGATAGCCTCATAGATAGGGCCTTGGGGAGTGAGAGTGCTTTTGAAGAAAGTAATTCTGTCTGCAATAAAATTTAAATCAGATATATTCTTATTTTTGTTCAGCAATTCGCTTAATTTGAAGCGGTTTATCGGGCTCTTGACTCTTCCCAGGGTTAAATGAGGAGCAAAAGCTCTTTCTTCTTTAGGGATTCCCAGCTTGGAAAGATTGTCTTCAAGTTCATTAGCGAATGATATCGCATTTTCTTTTCCCGCCTCAATTCCTGCCCAAATCACCCGCGGGCTTCTCGTATTAGGAAAGGCGCCCAGTTCATTTATTACTGCGGGAAATCTTCGGTGTTTTTTTACTAAATCTTCGAGTATAATTTTTATCTTAGCAGCTAAATCAGTGTCAATGTCACCTAAGAACTTTAAGGTTAGATGAATATTTTTAGGTTCAACCCATTTTACTACAGCGCCGCTTGTCTTGATCTCGTTTTGGATCTTAGCTAAACTATTCTGAACTTCGTTATTGAGTTCAATAGCAATAAATGCGCGGATTTTCTCGCTCATTTTATCCGCCTTCGCAGAAAACTGGTTTTTTCCGGGGATAAATGCGAAGATAACGAAAAGGGTGATTGCTTCGGCGGATTTCGCCCAAAACTTGTTTGCGGATAACCCGCCGTAGCTCGCTCACGTTTCATATTTCGGCGAGCGAAGGAGGGTAATAGCGATATTCTAGGTTTGTCTTCGGGGCTCAAAATAATCATTTAATAGTTTTAAAGCGGCAGAAGAACTTTTTCTTTTTATGCTGAGCCTGTTGCCCTTAAATCTGAATTTCTTGCAAACGCGATAATTCTTCGCGGCCAAGGCAGTATAGACTAAGCCAACAGGCTTAGTTTTAGTCGCGCCAGCCGGACCGGCAATCCCGGTTATCCCCAATCCAATGTCGGTCTTTGCTATCTTTCTGATATTTTTTGCCATCAGAAGGGCTACTTTTTCGCTAACTGCGCCATTCTGAGCAATTACTCGGGCAGGAATCTTTAATTGGTTGATTTTTATTTCATTACTATAAGCAACAATTGCCGCTTTAAAATATTTTGAACTTCCCGGGATATTGGTGAGCCTATTTGCGACAAGGCCGCCGCTACAGGATTCCGCTATTGAGACAGTCTTTTTTTGTTTAGTTAACAGCTGCGCGACATTTTGCTCTAAGGATTTCATATTCATATTATATTCTAAATACTTGCAGGCTTCAATACGAAAGTGCGAAAACTTCTTTACAAGATTAAGCGAATTTGGTATTATTAGCATATGCCAATAACAAGGTTGAGATGAGAATAGAACCCATTGGGATAATCCATTCGACTTTTAAGAACAGGAAAGATACTCCTATCCAGCCGTTTAGATCAAATAAAATCGGCAGGGTTGAAGTCTGCAAGAAATTTAGAGACGGTCTTAAGGATATTGTAGGATTCTCCCACATCATCCTTATTTACAAATTTCATAAATCCAGGGGGTGGCGATTATTGGTTAAGCCATTTCTAGATGACCAATTACATGGTGTTTTTTCTACGCGGTCTCCTCGTAGACCAAATCAAATTGGGATTTCAGTAGTGCGACTATTAAGACGCAAGGGCAATGTTTTATTTGTAAAAGGTATCGATGTCATTGATGGGACACCGTTATTAGATATTAAGCCATATGTGCCGGAGTTCTCATCGGCTTTTAAGGTAAGGATTGGTTGGCTGACAAATAAGATATCTAAAAAGAAGGTTAGATAATGCCGCGGCCATTTAGATTTAGAAAAGTTTGTTGCAGGCCAGACGCAAATTATTTTAAGCCAAGAGGTATTCCAATAGGCGTATTGAAAGAAGTCAATTTAACCATGGATGAGCTGGAGGCGGTGAGGCTTGCTGACTTAGAGAATATGTATCAAGAGGATGCCGCCAAGAAAATGAATATTTCACGTCAGACTTTCGGAAATATTATTGCTTCAGCGCACAAGAAGATAGCGGATTCATTAGTCAATAGCAAGGCATTAAAGATAGAGGGAGGCGTTGTTAAAATGGCAGGGAGGAATTTTGTTTGTTATGATTGTAAGCATGAATGGAGTTTGCCCCACGGATCGGGTCGGCCCAGCGAGTGTCCTAAATGCAAAAGCAGCAATATTCATAGGTCAGCAAAAGATAGGGGTTGGGCGCGAAGCGGCGGTTTTGGAAGAGGCAAATGTAGGAGGGTGGGCGCATGAAAATTTGCATTCCGACGCAAACGGATGAAGGGCTAAAAGCTAAAATCAACGCTCATTTCGGCAGCGCGCCGTATTTTACTATTTACGATACGGATAAGGAAGCCTTTGAGGTAATTAATAATAGTAACCAACATCATATGCATGGCATGTGTCAACCCATGAGCGCATTAGATAAGAAAAAGATTGATGTTGTTGTCTGTGGCGGCATGGGGTTAAGAGCAGTAACAAAACTTAATGATAGCGGTATCAAGGCTTATAAAGCTACAGATGGAACTACAGCTGATGTTATAAAGCGATATAAAGAAGGATCACTTGAGGAGATAACCTCTGAATCTGCTTGCGACCATAGCGACTGCAGCGATTAATACGCAATAAAATATAAAAACATAAGAACTATCCGAAAATAATTCTTACAGAATCAAATTGTTTCTTGTTCTAAACTTAACTTGACAAAATTATCCGTATTTGGTATATTAGGCCTACCTTCGGGATGCTCCGATTGTAAATCGGAGCTAGGGTGAAATTCCCGACTGGTGGTTCACCCCGTCAGAAATTTCCATAGAGCAAATAACAAAGAAAAATTTCTAACGGGGTAAAGCCCACGAGCCTCGAACGCTATGTTCATGGTTGAGTTGGTGAGATTCCAACGCCAATAGTCACAGTCTAGATGGGAGAAGGTTGTAACCGCAAAGTACGCAAAATATCAACGCAAAGTGCGCAAAGATATCCCGAAGGAAACTTCGGGATTTTTTTTAAATGAAGGCACGATTTAGCGAAGCGATAGCGAGCTAAATCGTATGCCTGAATTTAATCCGCCGAAGCTGAAGGCGAAAGCGCTTCAGCGTAGGCGGAATTGAGGTCATGAAATGAACTTTAACACTATTCCAGAGATAATCGAAGATTTAAAGCTCGGCCGCATGGTTATCGTCATCGATGACGAGGACCGCGAAAATGAAGGTGACCTGATTATACCCGCTTCTTTTGTAAAGCCCGGTGATATAAATTTTATGGCCAAAGAGGCAAGAGGGCTTGTTTGTGTTCCTATGGAAGAAGAGAGATTGAATTCTTTAAATATTCAACCAATGGCTGATAGTTTTGTCAAGGAACGCGTAAAAGGCAAGGATCCATACGGAACCGCCTGGATGATTTCTGTCGACGCAGCAGCCGGCATTACGACGGGAATATCTGCTTTTGATAGAGCTCGAACAATCAAAGTCTTAGTGGGCTCTAAGTCAAACTCGGAGGATTTAATCCGTCCGGGCCATGTTTTTCCTTTAAAAGCCGTAAAAGGAGGAGTTTTAGTCAGGGCAGGACATACCGAGGCCTCGGTTGATTTGATGAAGCTGGCAAAGCTGTATCCTATGGCAGTAATCTGCGAGATAATGAATGAAGACGGCTCTATGGCGAGAACTCCGCAACTACTGGAATTCGCCAAGAAACACAATTTAAAAATCTGCACTATTGCTAATCTTATCGAGTATCGTCGAAAAACCGAAAAATTAGTAAAAAGAGTCACTCAGACGCTTCTTCCTACTGAATTCGGAGAATTCAATTTGATTCTTTACGAATCAGAGATAGAAAATCAAAATCACTTGGCTTTAGTGATGGGCGAAATCAAAAAAGATGAACCGATTTTAGCCAGAGTGCATTCAGGTTGCCTGACCGGCGACGTCTTTGGTTCGCTACGTTGCGATTGCGGCGGACAGCTTAAGAAAGCCATGCAGATGATTAATAAGGAAGGCAAGGGCGTAATTTTGTATATGAATCAAGAAGGAAGAGGGATCGGCTTAAAAAATAAGATCTGTGCCTATAGCCTTCAGGATAAGGGTATGGATACGGTTGAAGCCAACGAGGCTTTAGGTTTTGTCGCGGATTTACGCGACTATGGCATTGGAGCACAGATTCTGGTTGATCTAGGTGTCAATAAAATCAGGCTCCTGACCAATAATCCGCGCAAGATCGTAGGTTTAGAGGGTTATGGTCTTGAGGTGGTTGAGAGGGTGCCGCTTAAGATTTCTCCTACTGCAAAAAATGAAAATTATCTTAAGACTAAAAAAGAGAAACTAGGACATATTCTTTGAAATGGATTGTTGAATGAAGTTAAACCCTAAATCCGAAACCCTAAACCCTAAACTCTAAACAAATCCCAAATCCAAAAACCCAAAACGTTTTGAGTTTGTGATTTTGAATCTTGAGTTTATTTAGGGCTTAGAGTTTTGTGCTTAGAGTTTGACTTTTAATGAGTTTAAAAAACTGGAATAAGAGGAGGTGTATTTTCATGGCAAAGGTAATTGAAGGGCAACTGGTGGCAAAGGGCAAAAAGTTTTCTATCGTCGCATCGAGGTTTAATGATTTTATTACCAAACAACTTATTGATGGTTGTGTTGATACGCTTGTTCGTCATGGTGTAAAGGATGAAGAAATCCAGATCGCCTGGGTTCCCGGGGCTTTCGAGATGCCGTCTGTAGCGATGAGAATGGCAACCGATAAGTCTGTTGATGCAGTGATTTGTCTAGGTACAGTGATTCGCGGCTCGACTCCGCATTTTGATTACATTGCGTCTGAAGCTGCTAAAGGTATCGCTCATGTTGCTATGGCGACTGGAAAACCTGCAATCTTCGGTGTGATAACAGCCGATACTATTGAGCAGGCTATTGAGCGTTCTGGGACAAAAGATGGCAATAAAGGAAAAGATGCGGCAATGAATGCCATCGAGATGGTCAATTTGATAGATAAATTAAAATAATAAATCTTAAAGTAGTTTTGAAACAGATAATTGTATTTAAGTAAGTTCGTTTTAAAAGGTTTTCGGTTGCGCAACTCGAATCGTCTGACGTATAACGTTTAACGTTTCCAGCAGCGCAACCATTAGACGAAAGACAAAAAAATAAATTTAAATTAAAATGCGTAAACGTACTAGGTCGCGAGAATGCGCTTTAAAGATTCTCTACGGCATTGACATTACCGGTGATGCTATCCAAGAGTCTATAGACAATTTCTGGCAGTCGCAAGAGATTGAAGATTCAGGAGTGCAAGAATTTGCCAGCATTTTAGTTAAGGGCGTCTTAGAGAATCTAGATAGAATCGATAAGGAAATAAGCAAATCCGCCGCAAATTGGCAACTGAAGCGCATGGCAGTTATCGATAGGAATATTTTAAGAATAGCTACTTTTGAATTATTGTTTAAGCAGGATATACCTCCCAAGGTTTCCATTAATGAAGCGGTTGATCTTGCGAAGAGATTCGGGGACGTTGATTCAGGAAGGTTCGTCAACGGCATCCTGGATAAAATAAACAAGACATACTGCCAAGATAAACAATCCAAATAATTTTCCCATGAAATTTGCCGATTTACATCTACATACAGATTTTTCCGACAGCACTTTATCGCCTGCCGAATTGGTGCAGGTAGCGGTCAATGCCGATTTAGGCGCCATCGCTATTACCGACCACGATTGCGTTGAGGGGATATGCCCAGCACAGGAAGAAGCCAAGAAATTTGAATTGGAGATTATTCCCGGTATTGAGCTGACAGCGGAAAAAGACGGAAAAGAAGTCCATATCCTGGGATATTTCATTGATTATCTCGATAAAGTTTTCTTAGAAAAGTTAGAAAAAATAAAAGTTATACGCGAAAAACGCATATTTGATATGGTGGAAAAATTAAAAGAGCTCGGCGTTGATGATATTGAAGCCCAGGATGTGTTTGATTTATCTGGCATGGGTACGGTGGGAAGGGCTCATCTTGCTTCGATTTTAAAGAAGAAGGGGTGGGTGTCGACTGTCTCTGAAGCCTTCCGGAAATATATTGGCAATAGTTCCCCTGCCTATGTAGGAAAATTCAATATGACGCCTGAGCAGGCAATAAAAACTATTTTAGATGTCGGCGGACTTCCTGTGTTTGCTCATCCGCATAATCCAGGAGAGGATAATTTGATTCCCGAGTTTGTCGGTTATGGCCTTAAAGGTTTAGAGGTTTATTATCCCGGTTATCCTGAGAGCATAGTAAAACACTATGCTAATTTAGCCGCAAAATATGGGTTGCTTTTAACCGGTGGTTCTGATTTTCACGGAGATGTAAAGGAAGGCAGCGTTATCGGGATTCCAAGAGTTCCATATGATTTGGTTGAAAAGCTAAAACAGGCGAAAAATGAAAAAAGATGAATTTTATATGGATTTAGCTATGAGGCTTGCGCTTAAGGCCAAAGGCAAGACGAGTCCTAACCCTGTAGTTGGCGCTCTTCTGGTAAAAAATAATAGAATTATCTCCGAGGGTTTTCACCGAAAAGCCGGTGAAGCCCATGCTGAGATAGTCGCATTAAGAAAAGCCAAAGAGAATGCAAAAGATTCAACTTTATTTGTTACCCTGGAGCCTTGTTCGCACTTTGGCAGAACCCCGCCATGCGTAGTCGAAATTATCAAAAATAAAATTAAGAAAGTAATCATCGGTATGCAGGATCCCAATCCCATTAATAACGGAAAATCTATCCAGATTCTTCGCAGCCAGGGGATAGATGTTAAAGTCGGCTGCCTTGAAGACAGGATAAAGCCTATCAACGAAGATTTTACAAAATATATCACGCAAAAATTACCTTTTGTTACCGTAAAGGTAGCCCAGAGCCTCGACGGAAAGATTGCGGCGGACTCAGGAGATTCAAAATGGATTACTTCCGATAAATCAAGAAGCGTGTCTCATGATTTAAGAGGATTCTATGACGCTATCTTAGTAGGGATCAATACAGTTTTAAACGATGACCCTTTACTCAATTGTGCCGATAAAGAGAAAAAGTTTTTTAAGGTTATTGTTGATAGCAATTTAAAAATACCACCAAAGGCAAAGATATTATCTGGCATTTCTTACGGCAAGGTCGTTATCGCTACCACCAAAGATTTTACAAAAAATAGTAAACACAAGAGTTTATCGGAAAAAGGCGTGATTTTTATCAAGACTCCCAAAAAAGAAGGCAAGGTAGATTTACGATTTCTGCTAAATCAGCTTGCGAGATTAGAGATTATGAATCTTTTAGTTGAGGGCGGAGGAAAGATTATCGGGTCCCTATTTGATGAAGGGCTAGTGGATAAAGTTATGTTTTTTATTGCGCCAAAGATTATCGGAGGAGAAAGGTCTGTCTCATCGGTTTCCGGAAAAGGCGCAAGGTTAATAGATAATGCTATCCAGATAAAAGGTGTCCAAATAAAACGAATCGGCGATGATTTAATGGTAGAGGGATATGTTTACAGGAATAATAACAAATCTCGGTAGGCTAGAGAGAAAATCTTTTTTAAACGGTTGCTTGCAGCTTGCAATAAAGCTGGATAAGCAATTAGATGATATTGTCGTGGGTGAAAGCATTTCCGTTAATGGAGTATGTTTAACGGTCGCCAAAATAGATAAAGGCCTATTGACCTTTGATGTGATGCAGGAGACAAAAGATAAATCAAATTTAAATGATTTAAAGATAAAGGATACCGTCAATATTGAACGAGCCCTGAGAGCCAATGATCGCTTGAGCGGCCATTTCGTTGCCGGCCACGTAGACGAAAAAGGAATTATCAGAAGAAAAGAATTCAGGAATGGCAGCCATATTTTTTCTATAGCAGTCTCAAAAGAATTGATTCCCTATATTGTCCCTAAGGGTTCTATAGCTATCGACGGGATAAGCCTGACCGTCGTAGAAGTAAAAGGCAATATATTTAGCGTCCATATCATACCTCATACCTATAAAAATACCTCTTTGGCCAAGAAGTCAAACTCAGATAAGGTCAACATCGAAGTCGACCAAATTTCAAAATACGCGGCAAATTTGAATAAGACTCCAAGATAAATTGCTTGAAATAAATCATATTTTAGGATATTCTCTAATATAATGGATAAACGCATTGTCATTACAGGAGTTGGGGTTCTCGCATCAAACGGTATCGGCCGAGAACAATACTGGCAGTCATTGCGACAGGGCAAGACTGGATTTAAAGAAGTCAGCCTTTTTGATGTCTCTAATCTTAAAGTAAAGATTGCCGGTGAAATCAGCGATTTTGATCCCAAAGTATTTTTAGGCCAAAAGGGATTGCGTTCGTTAGATAGAAGCACCAAGCTTCTCTGTTCTGCCGGAAAACTTGCCATTGATGATGCAGCCCTTGCCATAACCGAAGAAAATACCAATAATATAGGAGTAGTAGTTGGCACAACTCTGGGAAGTGTCTACAGTATCAGCGAATTTGATAAAATGGCGCTTCGAGAAGGCCCTCGTTCTGTAAATCCCGCAGAATTTCCCAACACCGTCATTAATTCTCCCGGTAGCCAGGTCTCCATAAAATTTAATATCAAAGGTTTTACTACGACGATCTCGACGGGTTTTACCGCTAGCCTTGATGCTATCGGTTATGCAATTGATTTCTTGAATTTTGGCAGGGCTAAAGTTGTTTTAGCCGGCGGAGTTGAGGAGATGTGTATCCAGACTTTCCTAGGATTTTATAAATTGGAATTTATGTCTGGATCTAAAAACGGCAATCAGCCGATTTCCTGCCCATTTGATAAAAGAAGAGACGGGATCATTTTTGGGGAAGGGGCGGCTTTTCTAGTATTAGAGGATTTAGAGCATGCTTTATCGCGGGGCGCAAATATTTTGGCCGAAATTGTAAATTTCTCAATCTGTTTTGATCCCTACAGGATAAATAAATATAATCCCAGAGGCGATGGGATAAAAAAGGCAATGCATTCTTCATTAGAGGAAGCAAGGCTAAAGCCGTCAGATATAGATTATATCTGTGCCAATGCTAACTCAACTGTAAAGGCCGATAAAATTGAGACAGATGCGATTAAAGAAGTGTTTGGTAACCAGGCCAAGAAAATCCCGGTGAGCGCTATAAAATCCATGACAGGAGAATGCTTTAGCGTCTCTGCTGCGTTTCAAGTGGCCGCAGCGGTGGGTGCGATAAAAGAAGGTTTTATTCCGCCGACGGTAAACTATCAAGAGAAAGACCCGGAATGCGATTTAGATTATGTCCCAAACCAGGCGCGCCAGAAAGAAGTCAGGAACGTTTTAATAAATTCTTTCGGGCCGAGCGGCAACAATAGTTGCTTGATAATAAAGAGGTACGAGAAATGATTCTAAAAGGAAAGGTAGCGATAATAACCGGTGGCTCCAGGGGTATTGGTCGAGAGATTGCTTTGGAGCTAGCTAAAGAGGGCGCAGACATTTCATTTAATTATTTAAAGAATTCCGAACAGGCCAAGATCTTGGTTAAAGAGATTAATTCTTTGGGTAGAAAAGCCCTGGCCGAGCAGGTCGATATCAGTGATTTCGCAAAAGTAAAAGAGTTTGTGGAGAAGACAAAGAATACTTTCGGTAGATTAGACATCCTTATTAACAATGCCGGGATTATTATTGATAAAGCTCTTATGATGATGGAAGAGCAGGATTGGAGAAAAGTTATAGATACCGATTTAAACGGCGCATTTAATATAACCCGCTCCTGCATCGTTACATTCCTTAAACAAAAGAGCGGTCAGATTGTAAATATTTCTTCTGTAAGCGGCATCACCGGTCAGGCGCGGCAGACGAATTACTCGGCTTCAAAAGCTGGAATAATCGGTTTTACTAAAGCTTTAGCTAAAGAGGTGGCAGAATATAATATTAGAGTTAATGCAGTGGCTCCTGGTTACATCCAGACTGATATGTTAAATACTTTAAAAGAAGAACAGAAGGATCATTTAAAGAAATTTATTCCTTTAGGCAGATTCGGAAAACCTGCAGATGTTGCAAGGGTAGTTTTGTTTCTTTTAAGTGATGCCGCGCAGTATATCACCGGACAGGTGATCACTGTTGATGGCGGTATGGCAATGAGATAAATCAAATGAAGACGCAATTTACGGAACAATGAGACGTAAATTGCTGTCTGAATTTGACCCTTGACATTTTGCCGCTGCTTGCTCTAAAGTAAAATGTCAAGGGTTTAATTCGCAGACGCCCCGATAAATCGGGGCTACAATTTACGTCGTCTTACGACTCCGTAAATTGTCTGCTCATTAAAAAAGGAGAATAGAAATGAAATATATGGGAGTCGAAGAGATAAAAGAGATTCTTCCTCATCGTTACCCGTTTTTATTGGTTGACAAGGTTATTGATTGCGTTCCCAATGAAAAGCTTATTGCGGTTAAAAATGTTTCGGCAAATGAGCAATTTTTTGTGGGCCATTTTCCCCAAGAAAAAGTTATGCCGGGAGTTTTGATAGTTGAGGCATTAGCGCAGGCTGGAGCAGTATTTTTCTATTTAAGCAAGAGGACCAAAGATGACAAGAACCTGATTTATTATCTGGGCAAGATACAGGCGAAATTCATGAAACCGGTTATCCCCGGTGACCAGCTGAGATTAGAAATAAAGCCAATAAAAATGCTTTCCAATGTCGGTATTTTGTCGGGTGAGGCGTATGTTGAAGACAATCTAGTGACCACAGCAGAATTAGCTTTTAGCGTAAAGGGTTAGATTTCAATAGGTTTTAAATATAAAATAAGTTAATTTTCCCGCCAGATATTCGGTTTTCTCAGTTACGAATAGATTGACTAATTCCTTCCAAGATGATAAACTATTTTATTAATATTCTTCGGGGAGTGGCTCAGTTTGGCTTAGAGCGCTTGGTTCGGGACCAAGAGGTCGTGGGTTCAAGTCCCACCTCCCCGACCACGTAAAAACTTGACCTTCGGTCAAGTTCACGTGGTTTCACCATTGGATGTTTATTGAGTTTTTACGTGAGTCCCGTGATTCCGCGAAGCGGAATTTTACGGGACAGAAAGCTTTAGTATGTTTTACGTATATCAGCTTTACAGCCAAAAAGATAAAGGTTTTTATATTGGTTATACGACCAATATCGAAGGAAGAATTAAGAAGCATAATAATGGAGAAGTAATTTCAACTAAAGATAGGCGGCCACTCTTAGAGATTTATCGTGAAGGGTACATAAGTGAGAAGGATGCAAAGGGTAGGGAAAAATTCTTAAAGAGTGGCGCTGGTAGACGTTTTTTGAAGAAGCAACTCAGAAATACTTACAAAGATTTGGGTATTACTGATTAAAAATATACAGTAGAGTATTCAAAATTATCCTCATTATTATGAAAAGAGTCCATGTCTTTTATTCAGGAAGAGTCCAGGGCGTAGGCTTTAGGTTTACCGCAGAAAACCTGGCTTCAAAATTAGAAATTACCGGTTGGGTAAAGAATATGCATGATGGAAGAGTTGAGATACTCGCCGAAGGCAAACAGGAAAATCTAGAGAAATTCCTAAAAGAAATTAATGCATATTTTGCTAATTATATCAAAGATTCCGAGACACATTGGCTAGAGGCTACGGGAGAATTTAAAGGATTCGGGATTAAATTCTAATGAGATACGGGATTTTTTCAGATATACACGGCAATCTAGAGGCTTTCCAGGAGGTCATCAACGCTTATAAGAATGAAAAGATAGATAAGTATCTTTGTGCCGGCGATATCGTCGGCTATGGCGCGGATCCAAATGAATGCATTGATAAAACAAGGCAGCTTCAGGCTTTGACAGTTGCCGGAAATCATGATTGGGCAGCAGTTGGAATGACTGACATAACATATTTTAACCCCGTAGCCGAGCAGGCAATCCTTTGGACCAGAGCTAAATTATCGGATGAAGAAAAGGATTTCTTGAAATCATTGAAACTGGTTTATGAGAATTCCGATTTAATCTTAGTTCACGGAACGCTTAACAAGCCGGAAGAGTTTAATTATCTGATGGATGTGGAACTGGCTCAGGTTGATTTTAAGTTGATGAAGAAGAATATCTGTTTTATCGGTCATTCTCATATTGCGGGTATTTTTATTGAAGCGAAGGGTGAAATTTCTTATTCGGTTCAAACACAAATTAAGATTGATCCTAACAAAAAATATATCGTCAATGTTGGTAGTGTCGGACAGCCAAGAGACCGAGATAATCGTGCTTCTTTTTGCATTTTTGATACCGATAGGAAAGAGGTGTATTTAAAAAGAGTAGATTACAGCATAGACAAGACTCAAGCCAAGATTATCAAAGCGGGACTGCCTCCTTTTTTGGCAGAGAGATTATCTACTGGGATGTAGTGTATGGATAAATCCAAAGCAAAGACAGAGATAGAAAGATTGCGTCATGAAATCAAGCATCATGATTATCGCTATTACGTATTAAGTCAGCCAGAAATATCGGATAAAGAATACGATGAGCTCTTGCGCAAAATCAGAGAGCTAGAAGAACAATTCCCCGGTTTAATCACGGCAGATTCTCCCACGCAAAGAGTAAGCGGCCAGATCCTTGAGGGCTTTAAAACCGTAAAACATAAAACCAAGATGTATTCATTAGATAATACATATAGTTTTGAGGAGATTAAAGACTGGCAAGAGCGCGTTAAGAAATTATTGCCAAAGGAAAAGATTGAATATGTCACCGAGCTTAAGATTGATGGCTTAAGCGCTTCTTTATCATACAAAAATGGACGATTTCAAACCGGAGCCACAAGAGGTGATGGATTAACCGGGGAAGACGTGACTTTTAATTTAAGAACCATACGGGCCATACCGCTGGAACTATTCGGGAAAGACTTTCCAAAGTTTTTAGATGTTCGCGGCGAAGTTTATATGGATAAATATGAACTTAGAAAAATAAATAAAGAGAGGCAGGATAAAGACGAGCCGCTTTTTGCCAATCCGCGCAATGCTGCCAGTGGGTCTTTGAAGTTGCTCGATACTAGAATTACTGCCCAAAGAAAGCTTAAATTTCTTGCCCATTCTTTTGGGAGCATCGAACCAAAAGAAAATGTAAAAACACAGTGGGAATTCTTGGAGAAAATTAAGAACTGGGGATTACCCGCTAGTCTTCATAATAAACTATGCAGCGACGTGGAAGAAGTCATTGAGTATTGCCGTAAATGGCAGGATAAACGTGACAGTTTAGGATACGAGATAGACGGGATAGTTATCAAGGTCAATTCCCTAACTCAGCAAGAACAAATGGGTTTTACCCAGAAGAGTCCAAGGTGGGCTATAGCCTACAAATTTCCTGCCCATCAGGCTACGACAAAAATTAAAGATATAAAAGTGCAAGTAGGTAGGACAGGAACTTTGACTCCGGTGGCGGAATTAGAACCCGTGGAATGCGCAGGAGTTACTATTTCAAGAGCTACGCTGCATAATTTTGATGAGATAGAGCGTCTAGATGTTAGAGTCGGAGATAGGATAATTTTAGAAAGAGCCGGGGAAGTTATTCCTAAAATCATCAAAGTCGTCAGTTCGGTGCGTACTGGTAAGGAAAGAAAGTTAAAGATTCCAGAGCATTGCCCGGTATGCAATGGTAAAGTCAATAAAGAAAAAGAAGAAGACGTGGCTTATTTTTGTATAAACCCATCTTGCCCGGCCCAGATTGAAAAAGGTCTGATACATTTCGCTTCAAGGACAGCGCTGGATATTGAAGGGATGGGGGAAGCGGTAGTTGAACAATTGGTCCAGAAGAAAATAGTCAAGGATTTTGCCGATATCTATGCTTTAAAAAAAGAAGATTTGTTTAAGCTTGATTTATTTAAAGATAAAAAGGCAGATAATTTGCTTAAGGCTATAGAAAAGAGTAAGAGCCAGCCTTTATCCAGGCTTCTGTTCGCATTAGGCATCAGGCATGTGGGAGAAAAAGTGGCATATGTTTTGGCGCAGCGATTTATCAGCATTGATAAATTGATGCAAGCAAAGGTGGAGGATTTGCAAAATATCAGAGATGTCGGAGTTGTAATGTCTGAGTCAATAGTTGATTTCTTTAGCCAGGATCAAATCAGAAAACTCATCGATAAACTTAAGAAATACGGAGTAAATACTCACGAGAAAGTAATCGAGTCAAAAAATACAAAGCTCGCAGGCAAGAGTTTTGTTTTTACGGGAGAATTAAGAAGTCTTAGCAGGACTCAGGCAGAGAAGACGGTCCAAGAATCAGGAGGAGATTTCTCGTCGAGCGTAAGCAAGAATACGGATTTTCTTGTCGCAGGTGAGAATCCCGGTTCTAAATACCAAAAAGCTAAAGAATTGGGTATCAAGATAATAGGCGAAGAACAATTCCTGAAACTGATTAAATAGGAGGTTAAATGAAGACGAGACTTATGGAACGAAGTGAACATAAGTCTCTGTCTGAATTTGACCCTTGACATTTTGCGAATGAATTAAACCTTAGACAAAATGTCAAGGGTTTAATTCGCCCAAACGACATAAGTCGTGGGCTCATTAAAGGAGGTTAGTTTGGATAAATTATTCTTAAGAAGGCTAATTCTGGTTTCGATTATTTTGACTTTTCTTTCTTGCGAAGGATGCGAGGCTTTCAGGAAAAAGTTTGTTAGAAAGAAACAAGCGGAAGAAGATACTGTCGGGCAGGTGATCCTAGAGCCACAGGAATACCCGGAAGTGGTCCATGATAATGCCGAGCTTTATAAAAATTCTTACACTCTTTGTAAGGCTTGGTATTCAGATTTATTAGATTCATTAAAGGATGAAGGCAGCTATAAAAAGCAGCTGCAATGTTTTAATGAGGTCCTCAAGAATCTAAGCGAGATGCGTAATCTGCTCAAAGAGGAAAAACAGCAAGAATTAGATGTGTGCATAAGCGATATTTCTAAGAATAAAGAGCAATTAATGAACTCAAGGCTTAAGAATTCCATTCTGCCACAGTTAAAAAGCAACCTAGCTAGGGTAGAAAAAACGATAAGAACAAAATTTAACTATAATAAAATTAAAGAATCAATAAGATGATACTTGAGACTGTAGTTGTCGGGCCCTATCAGGCAAATTGCTATATTTTAGCCGAAAAAGAAGGCTCGGAGGCGATAATTATTGATCCGGGGGGAGACTATAATAAGATAAAAAAAGCCATCGATAAGTACGAATTGATTCCCAAGATCGTCATCAATACCCACGGCCACATAGATCACATAGGGGCAAATGATAAATTTCGCTTGCCGGTTTATATTCATAAAGATGATGCTAATTGTCTTCTGGATTCCAAAAGAAACATGTCGGCATTTTTAGGTTCTCCGGTAGCTCTGGATTCTAAAATAAAGACTTTGAATGATAAAGACAAGATAACTTTGGGGAAATTAAGCCTTGAAGTTATTCATACGCCCGGGCATACTCCGGGAGGTATCTGCCTGAAAATAGGGGATATTGTTTTTACCGGGGACACATTATTTTATGGTGGGATAGGAAGGACTGACTTTCCTTACGCCAGCGAGGAGAAAATGCGCGAATCCTTGAAGAAACTGATGAGTTTGCCCGATAAGATAAAGATTTTTCCCGGCCATGGCCAGGCATCTTCCATAGGAGAAGAAAAAAAATCAAATCCATTTATATAATATGCAAGAATTATTAGAAAACTTCATTAATTATTTGTCTATCGAGCGCGGCTTAGCCAAGAATACCTTGGAATCTTACAAACGAGATTTGCAGAAATATATCTCTTATATGAAATCTAAGGGTTTTTCTGATGCGACTAAAATCGATAGGGAGCAAATCAGTTCCTTTTTGTTCTTTTTAAAAGACAAGCATCTTTCTATGAACTCTATAAGCAGGAATTTGGTTGCTATAAAGATGTTTCATCGTTTCTTAGTCAGGGAAGGGCATGCCAAGCAAGATCCTACAAGCTTGCTTGAGTCTCCGAAATTATGGAAGCGTATTCCGGATGTTTTATCAACCGATGAAGTAGAAGCCATGATTGAAGCCAGCTACCCGCGTGATTGGCAGGGCATAAGAGACAGAGCACTCTTGGAATTATTGTATGCTTCAGGAATGCGTGTTTCAGAAGTAGTAAATCTGAAAGTTTCGGATCTGAATCTGGATATCGGTTTTGTCCGATGCCTGGGAAAAGGCCAGAAGGAAAGAATTATTCCTATCGGCAAAAGTGCGATTCTTGCGGTTAGAAGGTATTTAGATAAAACCAGGCCAAAGCTAGCTAAAAAAGAAGCGCCCCAATTTTTATTCTTAAGCCGGATGGGAAAAAGAATTTCCCGCCAGTCGATTTGGAAGCTGGTAAAACAATACGCGCTTAAAGCTAAGATCAAAAAAGAAATTAAGCCGCATACTTTAAGGCATTCTTTTGCCACGCATCTTTTGGAGAGAGGCGCGGATTTAAGATCGGTTCAGGAAATGCTGGGGCACTCTGATATTTCCACAACCCAGGTCTATACCCATATAAATAAAGATAGATTGAAATCTATTCATCAAAAATTTCATCCCAGGCCATAAATATGTTAGTTAAGAATTTAAATAATCTGCCCCGAGATATTCTTAGGCTATTTAGCCAAATTGGCAAAATAGCGCAGGAGAATAATTGCAGAGTCTTTGTAGTCGGCGGGGTAATCCGCGATCTGTATCTGGGAAGAGAGAATTTTGATTTTGATATTATCGTTGAAGGTGACGGCATAGCCTTAGCTAAGATATTAGCTGATAAATTCAAGGCTAAATTGGTAGATCACGAACAATTCTGTACGGCAGCCCTATTTATGCCGAACGGAATAAAAATTGATATAGCCACGGCAAGAAAAGAAACCTACGAACATCCTGGCGCGCTTCCTAAGGTTACGCCGGGGAGCATAGAAGACGATCTTTTGCGCAGAGACTTCTCGATTAATGCTATGGCGGCTTCTTTAAATCCTGAAGATTTCGGAGAATTGATCGATTTTTCTGACGGATTAAATGATTTAAAGAAAAAGGTAATCAGGGTTCTGCATGATTTGAGTTTTATAGATGATCCGACCAGAATCTTAAGGGCGATTAGATTCGAACAGAGGTTAAAATTCAGAATTGAGGATCATTCTCTGAAGTTGATCAAAGAGGCATTGAAGCATCACGCCTTTGAAACTATAAAGCCGCCTCGGATTTGGCGTGAATTAATCCTCATCCTTTACGAGAAAAGTCCAAAAAAATACTTTATGCGTATAGCCGGGGTCTGCGACCTCAGGTTCATACATCCTAAGTTAAGGTTAAACAGAGATACTTTAAGGTTGTTTGACGCGATCGATAAATTATTAGTTTCTTATGAAAAGCTGTATCCGCATAATGAACCGGTGGAGAATTGGTTTCTTTATTTTATGGCTTTAACAGACGCTCTTAAACGTAGCGAAATTAAATATCTTGCGGAAAGGTTTAATCTTAAAAAAGACCAACGGGACAGATTGTATTCCTTTAAGAATTTAAACCGGAATTTCTTTAATTTCTTGGGAAAAAATAATCTGCAGCCCAGCCAGGTTTATGTAATGTTGGAGCATTTAAGCTATGAGACCATCCTGATTTTAAGGGCTAAATCCGAGAATAAGATTATAAAGAAAAGAATAGATGACTTTTTAAACATTTATGATAAAGTCAAATTAAGTATAAACGGTGATTACCTGGCTGAGTTAGGTGTGAGCCTTGATAGCGGTTTTAAGAAAATCCTAGATAAGATATTTTATAAAAAGCTAGACGGAGAACTCCAGACTAAAGAGGAAGAAATAGAATACGCAAGGAAATTGATAGATAACCAATGACTATAGGGTTATTGCAATTAATTATCAAGATCCCCGGGAGTAATTCCTTGAAAGAAAAACGCAGGGTCTTGCATAGCCTAAGAGATAAATTAAGAGATAAATACAATATTTCTATAACAGAGATTGAAGATCAGGATAAATGGCAGAAGTCAACTTTGGCAATCGCCAAGGTTGATCAAGAACGCAAAATGATTGATACATCTTTCGGAAACATCGTTGATTATATCAGGAATTCAAATAGCGTGGAAATATTGGATTACCAAATAGAATTATTTTAAGATGAGCAGGATAGAGAAATTAAATCAGCAATTTAAAAGGGAAATCAGCAGTATCGTCCAGAACGAGCTGAATGATCCGCGTTTAGGTTTTATCACTATAAACAGGGTAGAGATTACGCGCGATTTAAGCTATGCCAAAGTTTATTTTAGCGTATTAGCCAATGCCAAAAAGACCCAAAAGGTAGAAAAGGGGTTATTAAGCGCCGCTGGCTACATTAGAAAACTATTGTCCGACCGAATTAAAACAAGGCTTACGCCGGAACTGATCTTTAAATTGGATAAGTCTACTGAATATAGTGTCCACATCGCAGAAGAAATAGAAAGGTTGAAAGATGAGTCTAGAAAATATAGTAAAGACGATAAAGAAATATAAAAGTTTCTTAATCAGTGCCCATACAAATCTTGAGGGCGATGCGATTTGCTCCGAGCTTTCCTTTGCAAGGTTATTGCAAAGAATGGGCAAGAAGATTTTTATCGTTAATTCTGATAAAATCCCCGAGCTTTACAATTTTCTACCAGGGGTGAAGTCGATTTCAAGATTCCAAGGGAAAATGCCGGAATATGAAGTTTTCTGTGCCTTGGATTGCGCTGACAGAGAAAGGCTCGGTCGCATATCTAATTATATTCATAAAGATAAACTCATAATTAACATCGATCACCACAAAACCAATGTAAATTTTGGCGATATAAATTGGGTGATGCCTTACGCTTCATCTGCCTGCGAGATGGTTTATCACCTATTTAAGAAAACTAAAATCAAAATAGACAAAATCTCGGCTCTATTATTATATGTGGGGATTTTGACAGATACGGGATCATTTCGTTACAGCAATACCAGCCCTAACACGCATCGTATCGTCGCAGAATTGCTCAGTAAAGACTTGTCCGCCAACAGGATTTATCAGAAAATTTACGAAGCAAACCCTTTAGATGAAATGAAAATCCTGTCCGATATTATTAATGGGTTTGAAACTGATAAGAAAAGAAAGGTGGCATGGGTAGAGATTAAAGCCGATACCCTGCAAAAATTATATTCAAGAGTCGATATCGCTGATAATGTTTTTGATTTCTTAAGGTCGATAAAAGGGATAGAGGTTTCGTTAATTTTTAAAGAGATTAACTCCGGAGAAACAAAAGTAAATTTCAGATCGCGCGGCAGGGTTGATGTAGCAAAGTTTGCCAGGATTTTCGGCGGGGGAGGCCATCATAATGCCAGCGGCTGCAATATCTCTAGGGGACTTAAAGGCGCTAAGCAAATAGTCCTTAGTAAATTATATAAATTGGTATGAAAGAAGGAATTCTGCTTATTGATAAACCCCAAGGGATTACTTCTCATGATGTTGTAAATTCTGTCAGAAGAAAATTGGGGATTAGAAGAGTAGGGCATGCCGGTACGCTTGATCCCATTGCCACCGGTTTATTGATAGTTTTAGTTGGTAAGGTTACCAAGTCCTTTAATAAATTTGTTAATTTTGACAAAGAATATTTTGCCACCTTAACTCTTGGCGAGTCTACCGATACGGGGGATGCTTTAGGCAAGATGGTAAAAAACGAACCTTTCGCACATATAACAAAAGAAAAGATCGAAGAAGCGTCCAAAAGATTTGTCGGGGATATTGAACAGATTCCTCCGATGGTCTCGGCCCTTAAATATAAAGGCAAAAGGCTGTATAGTTTGGCCAAAAAAGGCATAAGTGTTCCCCGCGAATCAAGAAAAATAAAGATTTATTCCTTGGAGATCAAAAGATTTTGCCCGCCGGAAGTGGATTTTCAGGTAATTTGTTCCAAGGGAACCTATATTCGTAAGCTTGGGGAAGACATAGGCGAAGCCCTCGGCTGCTGTGGCCATATATCAAAGATAAGAAGAATTGCTATAGGTCATTTTAGGATAGAAGAGGCGATCAAACTTGAAGACGTCAATGAAAGTTTATTACGGAGTTGGCCAGCTTAATCGCAAGCTAATAAGGCCGATTTTAGCGATCGGTATTTTTGACGGTGTCCATCTTGGACACCAATGTTTAATAAAAAAGATTGTAAAGAAAGCTCGCCAAATAAAAGGAACGAGCGTTGCGCTAACTTTCTATCCTCATCCTTACCACGTTTTGAAACCTAGAACGTACCTGCCGTTTCTGATTTCTTTAGAACACCGCCTAAAGTTAATTGCTGATTTGGGAGTTGATGTATGTATAGTTCAGGAGTTCACAGAGAAATTCTCGCAAACCGATAAGATCCCTTTTATAAAGAATTTTTTGTTTAAAAAGATTAAACCCCAAGAAATTTTTGTTGGCAAAGACTTTACTTTTGCCAGAAAAAGATCAGGAAACGTAAAGTTCCTAGAAGCATTCAGCAATATTTGCAGGTACAAAACCAGAGAGATACGGTCGGTTGTTGTCGACGGAAAAAGAATAAGTAGCACATTTATTCGCAAATTGATACGCCAAGGGAACCTTGATCTTGCCGCTAGGTTTTTAGGAAGACCCGTATCAATTTTTGGCAAGATAGTTAAAGGTTCAAGGCGGGGAAAGATATTAGGATTTCCTACCGCGAACATTGATTATCATCACGAGATATTGCCGCCGACAGGAGTATACGCTGTCAGGATAAATTTCGATAAAGAAAAACTCCTCGGAGTTGCAAATTTAGGCTTTCGGCCATCTTTTAAAAAATCCTTAAAGAGGGAAGAAGTTGTGGCAGAAGTCCATATCTTTGATTTCGATAAGAATATTTACGGAAAAACTGCGGAGCTGGAGTTTATCAAAAGAATTCGCGCGGAAAGAAAATTCAAGAACAGGACCAAACTAATTTGTCAGATAGAAGAGGATCTTAAAACAGTACGACAATTCTTCAGAATCTAACCTAAAATTCCCACCTAAACCTATTCATTAATCCATTCACTAAATCACAATATGTTGTTGTTGAGCGGTATTTTTGACACTATTTGTTGTGTAGCAATAAAATAAGGAAAAATTTCCCTTGACAAGTGTCTCCAAAGTAGTAGAATTTGACTATAAAGTGCCACAAAGTGGAGGGAAGTGGCAAAGTATAAAAACTTTTTAAACTTGTGAAAAAATATGTTTTACGGTGAATATCTCCATACATTAGATAGAAAAGGCCGCATAATCCTGCCATCAAAATTCCGCGATGCTGCCAAAGCAAATTTCGTAGAAAAATTCTATTTAACTAGAGGACTGGATAAATGTTTATTTATGTTTGCTGAAGAGGAATGGAAGCTTCAGGAACAGAAATTCAGGACTATGTCTTTTACTAAGCAAGAATCAAGGCAATTTAACCGCATATATTTTTCTGGTGCAGTTGAAATTATTCCCGACAAACAAGGCAGGATTCTTGTTCCGCAATATCTAAAAGATTTTGCCGGGATAAAACGCGAAGTAATTATTATCGGAGTTTCTAACAGAATCGAAATCTGGAGCAGAGATTCTTGGGGAGAATTTTTTAATTCATCCAAAGAGTCTTTTGAAGATGTTGCTGAAAAGTTAATTGAGTAGGCAGAAATGGAGCATAAACCAGTTATGCGAGAAGAAATAGCACAATATCTGAATCTTAACCCAGGCAAAGTCGTTCTTGATTGCACGATAGGGACAGGAGGCCATGCCCAGGAGATCCTTAGGAAGATAGCTCCGCAGGGAAGGCTTATAGGCGTTGATAGAGACGCCGATTCCCTATCTATCGCAGAAAACAATTTGAAAGAATTCAGCGGATTCTACACTCTTATCAAAGACGATTTCAGGCACTTAGATAGGATATTAGAGAATTTAAAGGTGCAGAATATCGATGGAATCCTTTTTGATTTAGGAATTTCATCGTTCCAGCTGGATAACTCCAAAAGGGGATTTAGCATAAGAGAAGACGGCCCTCTAGATATGCGCATGGATAAAAACAGTTATATCTCTGCGTATGATCTGGTAAATTCGCTCTCAGAAACAGAAATTTCAGGTATACTAAAGAACTTTGGCCAAGAGAGATGGCATAATCGTATCGCCCATTATCTTGTGGAAGAGAGGATGAGAAATCCCATTGCAACCACTAAGCAACTTTCAGATATTGTCATGAAGGCTGTCGGATACAGATATGCGGCACAAAAAATCCACCCAGCGACACGTACCTTTCAAGCCTTTAGAATTGCAGTCAATAGAGAATTAGAAGCTCTTGATATGGCATTGGATAAAGCGATAAGGTCTTTGAGCAAGGGCGGTCGGATCTGCGTTATTTCTTTTCATTCCCTAGAAGATAAAATAGTTAAGGAGAAGTTTAAGAATTTTTCAAGAGAGGGCATCCTAGAGATTATTACTAAGAAACCCTTGAGATCTACCGAGCAGGAAGTTTCAGAGAATGTACGTGCTAGAAGTGCCCGCTTGCGGGTGGCTGAAAGGATCTAAATGAGATTAAGCAGGTTTTTCGGATTTTTGATAATGGTAACAATTATCAGCCTGCTCTATGTGCAGATGCAGGTAGTCATTTTTCAGTCTGCCTACGCAGCAAACGACAAAGAATCCCAGTTGCGCGACTTGCTTGATACCAAAACGGTTCTAGTGTATAATATAGATCGATTAGAGTCGGCGCAAAATATAGGCAACAAAATGCTTTGTTCCAAAGCGGAACTTCAGTTTACCGCAGAAGAACAGATATCTTCTTTGAAGTTGCCGGCTCAATTGGCTAAGTCTTGGAATGCAAACTCAGCAGCCCAGCAGCGGCGTCCAAGATATAATTTAGTTGCGTTATTGTTTAACTTAGGTTCTCAGGCAGAAGCAACAGAGAGAATCAGAAAGTAATCTAAAATTGTGTTTATTAAGAAATCCCCAAACCGCCTCAGGGCGGTTATTTCCTTTCTTTTATTAACCCTATTACTTTTTTCAATTAAACTCGTCCTTATACAAATCTTTAAATCCGAACATCTTCGGAAAATTGCCGAGAAGCAACATAATTTGTTATTGGAGCTAGAACCAGAAAGAGGCATAATATTTGACCGCCACATGAGGCCTTTATCCACGAATCTGCCCGCGCAATCATTGTATGCAGTACCCACGAAGATAAAAAACAAAAATGCTTTAGCAGAAAGACTCGCCCTAATTACGGGTCAAAAAAAAGATTTCTTTCTTGAGAGGTTAAACCGCAAAAAGGCATTTATTTGGCTGTCAAGAAAGCTGACTGACCGGCAATATGATGCAATAAAGAAGATGAGTATTGACGGGTTAGGTTTTAAACGTGAGACAAAGAGACATTATCCGGACGCGGAGCTTGCTTCCCATGTTATTGGCTTTGCTGGTTTAGATAATGTGGGGCTCGAAGGAATAGAGCTTCATTATGACAAGTATCTTAGAGGAAAACTTGGCTGGTGCATGATTTTAAGGGACGCGAAACAAAAAGGGATAATGCTGGAGAAGGAATTTGTCCCCCCTAAAGATGGCTATGATATTGTTTTAACTATTGATGAGACAATTCAATTTATAGCCGAGAGAGCGCTAGATGAATCATTCAAGAAACATAATGCCAGTGGCGCAAGCGTTATAGTTATGGACCCTAGAACTGGGGAGATACTCGCTATGGCTAACCGTCCGACTTTTGATTTAAATAATTTTGATGATTCTATAGCAGGGTCGCACAGGAATAGATCTATATGCGATTTTTATGAACCGGGTTCCGTATTCAAGATTGTCACCGCTTCGGCTGCCCTAGAAGAGGACAAGGTCAAGGAGGCAGATAAATTTTTCTGCGAAAACGGTTCGTATAAAGTGGGCAATCATATTTTGCATGATTACCGTCCGCATGGAACGTTGACATTCAGGGAAGTAATGATGCAATCCAGTAATATCGGAGTCACAAAGGTAGCTCAGATTTTAGGTCCAGAGCTGGTATATAAATATGCTAAACTTTTCGGTTTCGGCTCTTTAACCGGAATTGATCTTCCCGGCGAGGTAGGAGGCCAGAATAAGCCTCCGGAGAAATGGTCAAAGACTTCTATAGGTGCAATACCCATAGGTCAGGAGGTGTGCGTTACTGCAATACAGCTGGTTACTGCATTGTCTGCTATTGCAAACGACGGAATCCAGATGCGGCCTTATGTTATCAAGCGCATCCAAGATAAAAAAGGAGAGTTAATTAAAGAATTTTCCCCTCAGGAAATAAGAAGAGCCATCACTGCAGAAACGGCGTCCAGAATGAAGGATATTTTGGCAGCGGTAGTCGCAGAAGGCACGGGCAAAGGCGCACAGATCAAAGGCTATAGAGCAGCTGGAAAAACCGGTACTGCTCAAAAAGTTGAAAATGGAGTATATTCGCACTCAAAATTCATAGCTACTTTTATGGGCTTCATTCCAGTAGAGGATCCGCAACTTGCCATTGTTGTTTCTTTCGATGAGCCGCATCCCGCATATTTAGGAGGAACGGTTTCTGCCCCGGTTTTTAAGAAGATTGCCGAAGATGCTTTAAAATATCTTAAGAGTATGGAAGAAATGGAACTAGTAGACTTAAATGAGACTAAGAGAGTTATTCACTAATCTTAACAAAGCCCAAGATTTAGAGATAAAAGGTATAAATACCGATTCAAAGTTAATTTCTCGAGGAGAGATTTTTGTAGCAATTAAGGGCGCAGAACAAGATGGTCATAAGTTTATAAAAGATGCTATTAAGAATGGCGCAGTTTGCGTAGTAAAGCAGAAAGATATCTTTGTTGCTAAAGATATAGATTTAAAGAAAACAACTGTTATAAATGTTGCGGATACCCGCAAAGCAATTTCTGAACTGGCGGCAAAATATTATGATTATCCTTCCGAAAAATTAAAAGTAATTGGCGTAACCGGCACTAATGGAAAAACCACAATCACTTATCTTATTGAGAGCATTTTGGAGGAAGCAGGTTATCCCACTGGTTTGATTGGAACCATAAATTACAAATTCAAGCATATGGTCCTTCCGTCGATAAATACAACTCCAGGCGCGCTTGAAATGCAGGCATTCTTAGCAAAAATGGCTAAAGAAAAGCTGAAATATTGCGTTATGGAGGTATCGTCGCATTCTTTGGAACAGGAGAGGGTAAGAGATGTTAATTTTCATATAGCGATTTTTACAAATTTGACTCAGGATCATCTTGATTATCATCATAGCTTAGAAGAGTATTTTACGGCCAAGGCAAAATTATTTACCAATTTAAACCCTAAAGCTTACGCTGCGGTAAATATCGATGATCCTTATTCAAGCCGCTTGCTAAAGATGACCAAAGCCAGGAAAATCACATTTGGTTTTTCTAAAAAATCTCAAATAAGAGCCAAAAACAACAATCTAAGTATTCAGGGAAGCGATTTTCAAATCTTAACTCCCAAAGGTCGGCTCAGCATACAAACCGGGCTAATCGGGAGGCACAATATTTACAATATTCTTGCAGCAGTTTCCGTTGGTTTTATTGAAGGAATAAACTTCAGCATAATTAAAAGAGGTATTGAAAAGATAGATCGTGTTGCCGGTAGGATGGAGGCAATAAATCAGGGCCAAAAGTTCGGCGTTTTTGTTGATTATGCTCATACGGAAGATGCATTAAAAAATGTTATTTCATCCTTAAAAGAGTTCCATAAAGGAAAGATTATAGTAGTTTTTGGTTGCGGTGGACAACGCGATACTACCAAGCGTCCCAAAATGGGAAAACTCGTAAGCAGGCTCGCAGATTATTTTATTATTACCAATGATAACCCGAGACGAGAAGACCCACAAAAAATAATTAAAGATATATTAAAAGGCATAAAAACCAAGAATTATGATATTATCTTGGATAGGGCTAAGGCGATAGAAAAGGCTATAAAGATGGCAAAAGATAAGGATACTGTTTTGATTGCCGGAAAAGGACATGAAACAAGCCAGATATTGAAAGATAAGAGCCTAGCTTTTGACGATAGAGAAGTTACAAGAAGGATATTGAATTGTTTAAGGTAAAAGAGATATTGGAAGGCACCCGGGGAAGGCTACTGCAAGGTAGTCTGGATTCTGCTTTTAGAAGTATCTCTACCGACACGAGAACTATAAAACCTAAAGAGCTGTTTCTGGCTATAAAAGGCGATAACTTTAACGGCCACTCGTTTCTAAAAAAAGCTATAGAAAAGAAGGCTGCAGGAGCGATAGTTTCCGAAAATAGAAGGAATGCTTATCCCAAGGGTTTTGTAGCTATCTTGGTTGATGATACAGTTAAAGCGCTGGCCGATATAGCAAATTTTCATCGTAAGAAATTTGATATTCCTGTTATTGCGGTTACCGGTAGCAATGGCAAGACTACAACCAAAGATATGATCGCCTGTGTCTTAGCAGAGAAATATAATGTTTTATCTTGTCAAGGCACGCATAATAATCATATCGGAGTTCCGTCGACGTTGTTGCAATTAAACGGTAGGCACGAAGTAGTTGTCTTGGAGCTTGGTACGAATCACAAAGGGGAGATCTTAAACCTTTCCCGGATTGCTATTCCAGACATAGCTGTCTTTACCAATGTCGGACCTTCGCATCTAGAGTTTTTTAAGAATATAGAATCAGTTTTTAATGAAAAGATAAGTTTACTAAAGAATTTACATCCCAAGGGGACAGTAGTCATTAATAAAGACGATTGTTCTTTGCGCAAAATCGAGTCAAAATATAAAAAAAGATTTAGAATATTAAGTTATAGTGAAAAAGACTGCTCTAAGTTCCAAGCAACAAAAATAAATTTAGGATTTGATTCTTTAGCGTTTTTGTTAAATAATAAGACTTGGATTAGATTAAATACGCCAGCAGAACACAATATCTATAATGCCTTAGCGGCAATTGCCTGCGCCAATCTTTTTAATATAGATATAGCCATAACTAAACGAGCGTTGGAGAGCTTTGTTTTTCCTAAGTCACGTTTTAATTTCCTAAAAGTTAATGGTTTTTCTTTGATAGATGATTCCTACAACTCCAATCCGCAATCTTTGGAAAGCGCGTTAAAAGTTATATCTCGCTTCGATTCAAGACGCAAAATTGTAGTATGCGGAGATATGCTAGAGTTAGGCAAGGGCAGCAGAAAATTCCATTACGATTTAGGTAAAAAGCTGGGTGATTACGGTGTTGATATATTGATTACGGTTGGAAGATTAGCAAGGTTTCTGGGCAAAGGTGCTTCGGATAGTAGCTTTAATGAAAAAATGATTTTTAGTTTTGATTCTATAGATGACGCAGGGAATAAACTGATTGATATCATAAGTTCTCGTGACGTAATTCTTATCAAAGGTTCTCGATCGTTAAAGTTGGAGAGAATAGTAGATAAAATAAAGAGTAATTTTTAGCTAAAGTTAGGAAAATAGCATGTTTTATCATTTTCTTTATCCATTAAGAGATTTATTCTTTGGTTTTAATGTTTTGCGTTATATTACTTTCCGCGCGGCCATGGCTGCGGTTATGGCCTTTGCGTTATGTTTTATTTTTGGGAAGGTATTTATTCCTAAATTTGCCAGTTATAAAATCCGTGAAAAGGTCAAGAAAAATGATAGCCTCAAGCTTGATGATTTACATAGCCATAAAGCCGGCACCCCCACAATGGGTGGGGTTTTTATTTTGTTAAGTGTTTTTATAACGGTTTTATTATGGGCCGATCTTACCAATAAATTTATTTTACTTTCTTTATTCGTCAGTCTATATTTGGGCGTTTTGGGATCTACCGACGATCTTTTAAAGCTGCGCAGTAAAGTTTCCAAAGGCTTATCCGCTAAATCAAAATTATTCTGGCAGTTAATACTAGGTTTAGCAGTTGGGACATTTCTTTTTCTAGATCCTAATTTTTCTTTGGAACTAAGCCTTCCTTTCTTAAAGGATGTGGTAATAAATGCTGGTTTATTTTATATTCTGTTTATAGCGCTTGTGATCGTTGGTACTTCCAACGCAGTCAATATTACTGATGGCCTTGATGGCTTAGCTATAGGCTGTATTAGCATAGCAGCTTTAACCATTGGAATCTTGAGTTATATAAGCGGCAACCTGAAATTTAGCGAATATCTTTTTCTGCCTTATATAGTGGATTCCGGGGAACTGACTGTTTATTGTGCCAGCATACTGGGAGCAAGCTTAGGTTTTTTATGGTTTAATTGCCATCCGGCGGAAATTTTTATGGGAGATGTTGGTTCTCTTGCGCTCGGGGGTACGTTGGGCGCAATAGCTATATTCATAAAGAAAGAATTCCTTCTTGTCCTTTTGGGAGGGATTTTCGTTATAGAGGCGGCTTCGGTAATTTTGCAGGTCGGTTCTTTTAAGTTTAGAAAAAAGCGCATATTTAAAATTGCCCCGATACATCATCATTTTCAATTTCTCGGTTGGGATGAATCCAAAGTCATTATTAGATTCTGGATAATTGCCATTATTCTATCCTTGATTACGTTAGCCACGTTAAAATTAAGATAAGATGATTTTTAAAAATAAGACCATTACTGTTTTTGGTTTAGCAAGAAGCGGTCTTGATGTAGCTTTGCTTTTATCGCAGACAAAAGAGGTCTCTAAGATTAAAGTTACTGATATAAATGATAATCCTTCTATTAGAGAAAACGCAAAGAAGCTAGATTCATCAATAGATGTAGAGATAGGTAGGCACAGCGAGAATTTTATCAAAGATAGCGATATCATCGTTATGAGCCCAGGAATAAGGGCGGATTTGCCAATATTAGAATGGGCCAGAAAAAAAGGAATAAAAATTATCGGAGAGATTGAATTGGGCTTTTTATTGTGTCCCGCGCCAATTGTGGCTGTGACAGGGACAAACGGCAAAACCACGGTGACAACCTTATCTTCCCAAGTCCTCAAATTAACTGGCAAAAACGTGCATTTATGCGGTAATATCGGAAACCCTTTTTCAAGGGAAATAACAAGAATAAAAAAAGATGATTTGGTTTGCCTTGAAGTCAGTTCATTCCAATTGGAGACCATTGAGAAATTTAAGCCGAAAATAGCGGTATTCTTAAATCTGAGCCCAAATCATCTCGATAGATATAATAGTATACAAGATTATCTTTCTGCAAAAAAGCGCATTTTTATGAATCAGGACGATAAAGATTGGGCAGTATTAAACTACGAAGATGAACTGGTAAGAAACATCTCGAAAGAAGTAAAATCTCAGGTTTCATTTTTTAATAGCACGGAAGATAGAAAAGAGAATTTGAATTCTAATTTTCTGGCAGCATTGGCAGTGGCTCGGATTTTCGGAGCAAAAAAAGAAAAATGCCTAGAAATCTTTAGAAACTTTAAGGGGATAGAGCATCGCTTAGAATGGGTTAGGAATATTGATGGCGTAGATTTTATTAACGATTCCAAGTCTACAACCATAGAGGCAACGATATGGGCACTAAGCAATATAAGTAGGCCCATTATCATGATTGCCGGCGGCAGGGAAAAGGGAAGTGACTTTGCGACGGTAAAGCAGCTAATTGCTAAGAAAGTTAAAGAGCTTATTCTGATAGGAGAGGCTAAGCCTAAGATAAAAAAGGCCTTGGAAGGAGCTACTAAGATTATAGAGGCTGGGACCTTAAAAGATTCGATTAATCTAGCTCGTAATAGTGCTAAAAGCGGAGATAGTATTTTATTTTCTCCTATGTGTAAGAGTTTTGATATGTTTGTTGATTTTGAAGATAGGGGAAGAAAATTTAAGGAGATAGTTAAGAATATTTAGATAATATGCAAGACACGCGAAAATATCTGGTCATTGTTTCTGCGATATTAATCTGTTTGGGGATAGTAATGATTTATAGTTCTAGCAGCATCTATGCCTGGCAGAGGTTGAGCGACCCGTTTTACTTTCTTAAGCGCCATATCTTTTATGTTTTGCTTGGGATATTATTAAGTTTATTTGCTATGGGCATAGATTATCGTATTTTAAATAAGTATTCCAAGCCTCTGATGTTGATATCTTTTTTGATGTTGGTTTTGGTTTTGGTTCCTGGGATAAGTAAAGAGATTGCTGGCGCGAGGCGTTGGTTTAGATTTCTGGGCTATAGTTTTCAGCCTTCAGAATTTGCCCAATTAGCCATGATAATTTACACTGCGAGTTTTTTATCCCGAGAGGATAAGGATATCAAGGATTTATTTTCAGGCTTTGCCCCGATGGTGATGGTTTTGGGGGTTTTTGTTCTTTTGATATTGGCGCAGCCAGATTTAGGGACAGCTGTTTCTATATCTGTAGTAGTTTTTGTGATGCTTTTTATAGGGGGGATTAGGCTGTCGCATCTTGGCGCAATTATTTTATTAGCGCTGCCAGCTCTTTACGTATTAATTTTTAGCGTTCCTTATCGTCGGAAGAGAATCATTTCTTTTTTGAATCCTTGGATGGATCCCCAGGGAATTGGTTTTCAGCTGGTTCAATCCCAGCTGGCACTAGGTGCTGGAGGTATTTTTGGAGTTGGTTTGGGCCAAGGCAGGCAGAAATTGTTTTATTTACCGGCCGCGCACACAGATTTTATATTTTCCATCATTGGAGAAGAGCTAGGCTTGATTGGAACGGTTGCAGTTGTAATTTTGTTCATTTTATTTATCTGGTCGGCTGCTAAGATAGCAATGAAGGCTTCAGACGGTTTTGGCCATTATCTGAGCGTAGGTATCATTGCTTTAATCGCTTTTAAAGCCATCGTTAATATCGGCGTCAGTATCGGCAGCCTGCCGACAAAAGGCCTGCCGCTTCCATTTGTTAGCTACGGGGGGACTTCTTTGGTTTTTAACATGATAGGTTTGGGGTTGCTGCTTAATATTTCAAAATCAAGAGAAGTATGAGGATATTATTTTCGGGGAGTAGTTCCGGAGGGCATATTTTTCCTGCGTTGGCGCTAGCTGAGGAACTCAGCAAAAAGAATGATGCAGAAATTTTTGTTCTTCAGACGGGTAATGAAGACATAGATAGACAGATTGCCGAGAAGGGGTTTCAAATTGTGCCTTTTAAACTTAGAGGCATATCTTTTATTGCTTTCGGCAAAGCCTTTTTCTCCGTGTTTAAATTAATATCCGCTTCAATTCATTCCCTTCGGATTCTTTTTAAAATAAAACCCGATATTGTGTTAGGTTTCGGAGGTTATTATTGCGCTCCGGTAGTTATGGTTGCACATTTCTTAGGAATTCCGACTATGATCCACGAACAAAATGTCGTCCCTGGCAAGGCAAATAGCATTCTTGCCAAATTCGTTGATAAGATAGCCGTAAGTTTCAAGGAAAGCATAAAATATTTTCGCGCTAAAAAAGTGGTTTTTACTGGTTGCCCTGTGCGTAAAGATATAATCGATGCGACTATTGAAGATGCGCGAAAAAGATTCAATTTAAACGACGAGAAATTTACAATATTTATTATGGGAGGAAGTAAAGGCAGCCACAGTATAAATTTGAAAATTTTGGATGCAGTCACTAACATGCGAAATAAAGAAAAACTTCGCATAATTCATGTCGCTGGCCATCAAGATTACGATTTTGTCCTGAGAGAATATTCAAAAATGAAGATTGATGCTTTAGTGTTTGCATTTTTAAAAGAAATAGGTTATGCTTATAAATTAGCCAATATTGCGGTGACGCGGGCTGGGGCTTCGACAATTTCCGAGCTCATAGCTTTAAGGGTTCCGGCGATAATAATCCCTTATCCATTCGCCGGCGGGCATCAATCAATGAACGCAAAAATATTGTCTGATGTCGAAGCGGCAACCATAATAGATGAGCATAGCCTTTCCGCAAGAATTTTGACCGAGCAATTAGAATCATTTGCGTCAGACGCAGTTAGAATTAAGCAGATGAAGGTAAATTTTGAGCGTATAGAAAACTATAATGCTGTACAGAATTTAGCAGCGGAGGTTTTACCCATAAGAAGATGCTAATCAGAATTTTCGCCATTCTATTCATTTTAGCCTTTTTACCGAATATTTCTTTCTGCGAGGAGCAAAGATGGGAAGACAAGCGCAGCAATCATTTTATTATTTACTATAAAGATGCTCCCGAGGATTTCATAGCAGAAGTTGTCGATGCGGCAGAGGATTATTATCAGAAAATCACCAGGGACTTAGGTTTTACGCGTTATGATTATTGGTTATGGGAAGATCGTGCCAAGATTTATATATATAAAGATTCCGAAGATTACCATGCTACTTCCGGAAAACCTTCTTGGGCCAGCGGACATGCAGAGTACGAAAAAAAGACAATTTATACTTATCCCTTGGCCTGGGGTTTTTTTGATACCTTGCTTCCTCACGAATTAGGACATATAATTTTTAGGGAGTTTGTGGGATTCAAGAACAAGAATGTTCCATTATGGCTGGATGAAGGAGTGGCTTGTTATCAAGAACGCACAAGAAGATGGGGCTCAGAGAAGGAAGTAAAGAAAGCTATAGAGCAAAAAAAATTTATCACCATAAATGAGCTTACGGAAATAAATTCATTATCATCTTTTGACAATGAGAAGGTAGAACTTTTTTACAATGAGTCAGTAAGCATAGTTTCATTCCTTATCGGTAAATATGGAAAACATAATTTTGTGAGGTTTTGCAGGGCATTAAAAGACGGAAAGAGCCTAGATAGTGCCATCGATTCAGCTTACGCCAGATTTGATAATCTTAAAGAATTAAATGATGTTTGGTATAAATATTTAACTACGAATGAATAAGTCGATCCATTTTATAGGCATCGGCGGTATCGGAATGAGCGGCATCGCCAAGATTCTCATGAAGCAAGGGCATTCAGTTAGTGGATCGGATATAAAATCCGGTAGCGCTACGCAAGAGCTGAGCGACTTGGGAGCGAAGATATACATAGGTCATGATGAAAAGAATCTAAGGGATAAAGATATAGACTTGGTAGTGTATTCCTCCGCCGTAGATCATAAAAATTCAGAATTAGTTTTCTCTCTGCAAAATAATATTCCTATCGCAAAAAGGGCGCAGGTCCTTTCGGAATTGATGAAGGATAAAAAAGGTATTACTGTTGCCGGCGCTCACGGCAAGACCACAACAACTTCCATGGTTTCTTTTCTTTTGAATAAGTCCGATTTTAATCCGACTATCGTTGCCGGAGGGAACGTCTTTAACTTCAACAATAATGCTTTATTGGGAGAAGGTTCATTTTTTGTCGCCGAGCTGGATGAAAGCGACGGTTCATTTTTGTATTTTAATCCGCTATATTCCATAGTAACAAATATAGATTTTGAGCACGTGGATTATTATCATAACTTTGAGAATATCCTTGATGCCTTCAAAAAGTTCTTCCGGCAGACCAAAGAGGATGGCATGCTTTTTGTTTGCGGAGATGACAAGAATATCATGAGCATTTTGGATGGCAAAAATAACAAATATTTGACATTTGGGTTATCTAAAGATTGCGATATCTACGCCGACCAGATTGCATTGAAGGATTTTTCTTCTTCATTTCGCTGTGTCTACAAGAACAAACCATTAGGCCGGATAAGTTTAAGCATCCCGGGGAAACACAATATCTCAAATTCCCTAGCGGCCATAGCCCTAGGGCTTCGTTTAGGAATTGATTTTGAAAAGATTAAAGAATGTCTTTTTCTCTATAGCGGCGTTCAACGTAGATTCGAGCTAAAGGGAGAGATAAATAATATCAAAGTAATTGAGGATTACGGTCATCATCCTACAGAGATTAGGGCTACTCTTGAGGCGGCAAAGAGTCTTAACCCGAAGCGATTAGTGGTTGCTTTTCAGCCTCACCGTTATTCACGGACAAAATTTCTCATGGAAGAATTCAGTAAAAGTTTTGATTTAGTGGATCATTTAATTATAACCGATATATATGCCGCCAGCGAAGCCCCTATACCAGGAATTACAGGCGAAAGTTTATGCGCCAGATTGAAACAGGCAAGCAAAAAAGAAGTTTGTTTCGTCCCCAAAGATAAAATTATCCAAAACCTTGCTTCCGTAACTAAACCAGGAGATCTTGTTATCTTCTTGGGGGCAGGCGATATAGGCAGGCTTTCAGATGAATTATTGCAGAGACTTAAAGAAAATCGTTAAAGGCAAAGTTGCCTTCAATGAGCCTTTATCAAGGCATACGACTTTTAGGATAGGCGGGCCAGCTAAGGCCTGGGTAGAGCCGGCCGATGTAGAAGATTTAAAAAACATTCTGAAGCTTATTAGCAAGAATAAAATTCCATTTTTTGTCATAGGTGAAGGAAGCAATCTCTTAGTTAGAGATAAAGGGTTTAATGGTATAGCGCTCAAATTAAATTCTAGTTTCTTTAACGACGTAAAAATAAACAAAGGATACATTTTGGCTGGAAGCGGCGTAAAAATTGCAAAACTTATAGATTTTGCCAGGAAAAAATCACTTAGCGGTTGCGAATTTCTTTCCGGTATACCGGGTTCAGTGGGTGGAGCTTTAGTAATGAATGCCGGAGCAAGACCGAATTCAATATTCAACAATGATTATAAAAGCATAGGGGAGCTAGTGAAAGAAGCAAGGGTCATGGACGCTGGCGGCCGAATAAAAATATTAAAGAGAAGCCAATTAAAATTCGGATACAGATCTTCAAATTTATCAAAATATATCGTACTTGACGCAAAACTTAAATTAAAACCTGGAAAAAGAGTTGAGATTGAGCGCAACGTAAGCGATTTCCTAAGGTATAAGAAAGATACGCAGGATTCAAATTGGAGGAATGCCGGATGCGTATTCAAAAATCCGAGCATTGCCACACAAGATAATTTTTCTGCGCGATCTATCTCAGCAGGCTATTTGATTGATTCAAGCGGCTTAAAGAGATATCGCGTTGGAGGAGCGGTAATTTCTGGCAAGCATGCTAATTTCATTTTAAACGAAAAAAATGCTAAGGCAAAAGATGTGATTAATCTTATCAGGTTTGTTCAGAAAAAGATCAAAGATAAATTTAACATAAATTTAGAGCTCGAATTGAAAATTGTATAAATATGGCAAACGAGTTATTAAAATATAATTTTGGTAAAATCGGAATTTTAATGGG
>VGKH01000008.1 GCA_016867135.1 Candidatus Omnitrophota bacterium | reverse complement strand
TTTTCATTTTGCATCACCTCTTAAAATATGTTCTATCTGCCCCTTAAAACCCTCCAAATCCCTGGACATGGTTTTCATGCCATTAATAAAAAATGTGGGGGTTCCGCGCACATCCACCGCATTAGCTACGGCCATATCTTCTTTAATACGATTATCCCATTCGGCATCTTTATCCTTATAGTCTTTCATAAACTTTTCTGCATTCATCCCCAACTGTCCGGCTAATTCTTTGTATTTATCGTCGGATAAATTTTGATTGTTCTGGAATAATAATTCTACCATCTCCCAGTATTTTCCTTGTTCGCCTGCCGCTAAAGAAGCCTTAGCGGCTGAACGGGCCTGTGGGTGCATAGATAAAGGAAAATTCTTAAAGACAAATTTAACGTCCTTGGGAAAGGCATTAAGCACATCTACGATAACCGCATGGAATCTTTTGGAAAAGGGGCATTGGAAATCAGAAAACTCTACAATAGTTACCCTTGCTTCCTTCCTGCCTTTAACAGGCGAACTGCCTATATCTATTTTATATTCTTTGCTAAAATCTTCCGCCGGAGGCGGTTTCATTTTGTCTAAAAAATCAAAAGGGGCTTTAATTTTTACCAAAGTCCCTTCTATTGATGCTAATTTCTTTTCTATCGCAGTTTGCTTGAGCATGATTTCTTCTATCTGCGGTTTTATCAATAAGGTTTGAGTATTCTTGGCAGTTATATATGAGTTTATTGCGATACTGACCGTCGCTAACAAGATGGCAATAATGAACAATTTGTCTTTCATTTGTTCTCCTTTCTTCTTTAATTTGTTTATACTAGCGCCTAAAATCGCTTAGGGACTCCCACCAAACATTTAAATCTTTGGTCTTTGCCAATTTCCAGAGCCTCTTAGCGCTTTTAGACTTAAGATGTTCAGGGGCTTTCTTCATGAATTTCACGGCTTGCCTAAAACCATGCTCGTAATATTCCTTAGCCTGGATTAAACATTCTAATATATCGGCGTCTCTGGCGATGATACTTTCTTTGGTTTTCTGGTTTCTATATTCCTTATGCAATTTAGACAATTCATCTTTCATGGAATTTGGCAACAAACCAATTTGTTCATTAAATGCCTTGTCTTCGGCATTTTGGTATTCAATATAACGCTGGGCCATTTTATGCATATCAGTTATCCGCGCTTCCTGCAGGTCATTAAAAAGAGCCATTATCAAAACTTTATTAGAATCAGATTCTTCCATTTTTGCCAAAACATACCCGATAACCGCACAGCGAAAACTATGTTCGGCTACAGTTTCCGGATTTTTTATACCCAGCACCCACCAACCAGAACGCTTAACAAATTTGAGAAGGCCTGCTTCGCTTAAAAAATCAACTATTTTTCTGTCTTTCTTCATCTTTTCTTCTGCCTGTTTATTTCGTAAGCGAAAATTGAACAAGCCATGGCAACATTAAATGAAAGCGATGCCCCGGCCATAGGAATCTTCACCTTTAATTCAAGCTGTTTTTCTAATCCGGGACGGATTCCTTTACCCTCAGAACCCAGAACCAGACACAGAGGAAAAGTCAACTCCGTATTGTTAATGTCGCTACCTCCGTCGACGACTGCCCCTACGGCCCAAAAACCTTCTTTTTTTGCCGCGATTAACGATGTGGAAAGATTAGTCACTATTGACACCGGAATAAAATTCTCTGCCCCGGAAGCAACATGCAAAACCGTCTCGTTAATCTCGCAGGACTCATGTTTGGGTATAACTACGGCGAAATCCCCGAAACAAGCGAGCGTACGTATAATCGTCCCGAGATTATGGGGATCGTTTAGGCTATCTAATAAAATTAAAGTTTTATTGTTTTCTTTTGCCTCGGATAAAAGATCATTAAAATCTACATATTTAAATTCATCGACCTCTGCAATTATGCCCTGCAAGCGGTCAGCGCGTTTTATCCTGAGTAATTTATTTTCCGCAACCCGCTCGAAAGGAAGCTTTGATAATTTTATGGCCTCCGTTATCCTTGAGTCATCAAAATTATCCTGTACAATTATCCTTTTTATGCTTTTAGGATTATTTTTTACTCGTTCCAAAACTGAATTCTTTCCGTATAAAAACATATTCTTATAAACAATAAGAGCTATTCGTTTTGCACGTTACAATCTGTTAAGTGCTCCATAGGATCGATAGGTCTTTTGTTGACTCTTATTTCAAAATGTAAATGCGGCAACATAGCTTTGTAATTTGCATTCCCGGTTTTTCCTACCTTACCTATAATCTGGCCCTGACAAACACGTTGGCCTTTCTTGACTAAAATCTGCGAAAGATGCCCATAAATAGTAATCAAATTTTTTGAATGCTGGATTTCTACGTAATTACCAAGTCCCCGGTGGAATTCGGCATTTATGACCCATCCGGATCGAACCGCGACTACATCAGTTCCTACTTCCGCCAGAAAATCTACCCCGGCATGTTTTCTTCCGCCATTACGCCTGGCGCCAAAATGCCCCTTGCCGTAAACATCATTACGTAACTTTGGCGCGGTATTAAAAATCACCGGCGATAAGAATTCCACTTTGTTTATATACCTTGCCTCATTTATCGCCAAGGCAATCAATATCAACAATACAAAAACCAGGATTACTTCAATTAATCTTTTTTTAACTATCATAAAATGTTTTTAAGGTTTCTTACGTCCTTAAATATGTAATTTGGTTTCTCGTTTTGTATTTCTTCTTGGGAACTCGACCCGGTTAAGACGGCCACCGACTTAACCCTGGCTCTTTTGGCTGCTTGAACATCAACTATCATATCTCCTATATAAACAGTCTGACTCTTTGATACGGAAAAGAAATCCATGATTTTCATAATTATTTCCGGATCAGGTTTGCCCTTTTTTAATTGATCGCCGCATAACATAAAATCAAAAAAACTATCAATCTTCAAATGCCTAATCAATATTTTAGAGAATTCCCTCGGCCGATTACTGGCAACAGCTAGTTTATATCCTTTAGCCTTCAAGTACATTAAAACCCCTTTGGCTCCATAAATAAGATGAGATTTTCTCAATAAAGAAACTTTATGGTGTGGCCGATAAATATCCAAAGCTTTATTCAGAATATCCTTTTTCATAAAGGGGCTTAATAACATCTTATCGCCCCAACCTACGGCCCTGCGGATAGCCAAAGGATCAACCGCCGGCAGGCGCAATCTCTTCATCATATAATTAAAACTATCTATAATTGCATCGTAGGCGTCAACTATAGTGCCGTCGAGATCAAAAATAACAAGTTTTATATTCTTTAACATAAAAATAAAAAAGATAAAAATAAACTTAATATTAAGTTAGGAGTGTTCTTTTTTAATATCTTCCGGGTTAATAACTCCACCCGAGATTACCATTTCAAAAGCTTTTTCGATACTAATATCCAAATAAATCAATTCTTTCTCCGGGACAACAATAAAATACCCTGTCCAGGGCCCGGGAGTGCTGGGAATAAATACGTTCAACAAATCATGCTGACTCGTTTTATCTTTAGCTTCTTTCATGCCTTCGTTTGCAACAAAACCGATAGAATAGATACCTTTGCGAGGATACTCGACCAAAACAGCCCTCTTAAACGAAGGCTTCTCCTTAGACATAACAAAATCTATAATCTTCTTGATAACCGGATAAACATGCTTTACGACGGGAGGTTTCAACAGAAAGAAACGTTCTAGGGCCGGGAAAATTCTTTTCCCGAAGAAATGTTTAGTGAAAAATCCCAAAATAAAAATAACTAAAACGCTTAGGATTATCCCCAAGCCAGGAATATAGAATCCAACCCTCTCCATCAGGAAGAAATTTATAAACCTCCCCAGGATGCTATCAAAAAACCTAAATACCACCACCAGAATATAAATGGTAATGGTAACTGGTAAGAATATTGCCAACCCCGTAATAAAATATCCTCGAATTCTAGCCATAACGACTCCTTTAATGAGCAGATGAGTTACGTCATCCGAAGAATGACGTAACTCATAGTCCGCCATTGTTTCATTGGCGGACGTCTGCGAATTAAACCCCCACACCAATTATTTCAAACTATCAATAATTCTCTTTTTTAATTGGGCGAAGGCTTTTGATCTTAATTTCAAATTAGCTCTCTTTTTCGAGCATCCTTTTCAGATTTGTATCCTTCACAATATATAAAATCAAATGGTTTTCTCAATTTAGTAGATAAAACTAAGCCATTGTTATGTTCTTTAATTCTACGCTCTAAATCATTAGTAAAACCTATGTATAAATCCTTATCCTTTTTACTTTTTATCACATAAATATAAAACAACTTTCCCTCCTTCTAATCCAAATAATTGGTGTGGGGGTCAAATTCGGACAGAGACTTATGTTCGCTTACGCTCCATAAGTCTCGTCCTCATTTGACTCCTTTTTTAATTACTTATAGTAAGGCAAAACAGTTAAACCTAACCAAACCATTGAGGTGGTGACTACCCCCACAATCAATCCAATCTTAAACCATCTCAAGAAACTAATCTTCTTTAGTCCTTCTTTTTCTAAAATACCCAAGGCAACGATATTGGCGGTTGAGCCGATAATTGTGATATTGCCTCCAAGACAGCCACCGAAAAGAAGCGCCCACCAAAGCGCCGGCAGACTAAATCCGAAATCTTTAAAACCTTGGATTACGGGGATAAATCCCGCCACCAATACCACATTATCTAAAATGCTTGAGCCGATAGCAGATATCCATAATGTTGAAGTTACTAGGGCAAACGGATTGTTCCCTGCCCAATTAACTAATCGTGCAGCAAAAACATCTGTGGCTCCGGTATATCTTAGTGTGCCGGCCTGGACAAAAAGCATCATAAAAAACAAAAGCGTCCACCAGTCCACATCTTTTTCAACGTATTCTCTGGCTTTTCTCCATTGCCAAATCATCACCAAGGCGGCAGATATTAAAGGCATAATCAACAGTATTGTATTATTTTCAAGGCCTAAAATAATCTCAAATCGATGATGTAGGGCTATAAACAACAACGTTACCCCAAAAATACCTAAACTTATCCTTAATCTTTTTTCCGGAGGAATTGATATAAGCTTAATAAATATTTCGTTGTCAGCAGACTCTTTCATCTTCTGGTCCAATTCTTTTATCTGCCTTCTGTAAAAAATCAATATTATGCCGATGAGGGCGATAATGCAAACTATCATTAAAGGAAACGCCTTAAGAATAAAATCTTCGAAGGTAAGACCGGATTTAGTAGCGATCAAAATTCCTATGGGGTTGCCCAAGACTGTACCTGCGCTGCCGATATTGGTTGCAAGGATCGAAGTCAAAATAAAAGGAATGGGATCGACTTCAAAATAATCGCATATCTCTAAAATAGCCGCAACCATAAAAATTATAGATGTCACTTCGTCTACTGCGCAGGCAAGCAACGATGAAATAAAACAAATTGAAAAAACAAATTGTCTTCCGGTAAGATTTTTTCTCCGAATCAACAGAGTAACCAACCAAGCGAAAAATCCTGATTCTTTTAATAGCCCGATAAGAATCATCATGCCTACTAAAAAAAGTATTATTTCCAAAGATGCGAATTCAATTACATTTTTTAAGTCAATTGTTTTAAAAAGAAGCAGAAGGCTGGTGCCCAAAAATGCGAAGCTAAGACGGAATTCCCAGAAAAAAAGCGTTCCCATAACAGAGCAGAGAAATATAGAAATAGCCAATGCCTGATTTTGTTGCATTCCTATAAAAGTCGATAGAAATCCAACGGTCATAGCCAAAACAACAAGAATAACAAATTTAGAAAGCATTGCTTTATTAGTCATTACCTAATTCCTTATTTTTTACTAAAGCCCTTAATACATCCTGACGCGCAATTATGCCTAGGACTATATTATCTTTATCGACCACGGGTACTCTTCTTATCTTTTGGATAAGCATGATTCTCGCGACTTCGTATAAAGGTGTCTCTAAGCCAGCCGTGACTACTTCTTTACGCATAATGTCTCTTACTTTTATCTGACTTAATCTTTGGACCTTCTCCGCTAATTTCTTAGAGTCTGCATCGTATACAAAATGACCAACCTTCTCAACGTAACTGGGTAAAATCGCCCTTAAAATAGATTTCTCAGTAAACATACCAACCAGTTTATTGTTTGTATCTACAACCGGCAAGCCACTGATTTCTTTCTCCAGTAACTTTTGCAGAGCCTCGCCGGCGCTCATCTCTGGACTAAGAGTGATAACTTTCTTAACCAGTATGTCTTTTACAGCCATATTCCCCTCCTGTAAAGTATTAAAATATTTCTTTGGTCCTAAATTCTATCTTCTTATAAATAGAATAAGCCAATATCGACTTGATAATATCTCCGGGAACAAAAGGCAGGGCGCCTAATAAGAATGCCTTATTAAAACTAATTTTTAATAAGAATGCAAGCCAAGCTGTGCCGCAAAGCAGGATCAAAAGAGAAGCCAAAATAATATTTAAAAGCGGTTGAAAGCTATCTGTTTGTTTTCTAGAGGCTCTACCTATCAAGAAAGCTGTTAAAACAAAACCGAATAGATAACCACCTGTTGGTCCTAAAAGATAAAAAAACCCAAAACCGGAATTTGTAAAAATTGGCAACCCAGAAACCCCTAAAAGAATGTACAAAATCTGGCTTACGGCACCTATTGGACCTAAAACCAATCCGGAAAAAATAACAAAGAATGTTTGCAGGGTTATAGGAACCGGGCTAAACGGTAAAGGTATGCGTACAAAAGCGCCTAATCCGGTACAGATAGTAAATACAAAAATCCCCAGGATTCTTAAAATTAGTTTGTCTTTTATTAAATCTTTGGTTAAGATTTGTTGTTTTATCATTTCTTTCTCCTATTTTTAAAATGGTAAAATAAAGATTATATCGGATAAAGACATACTATACTAAAGGGTGATCTAGGACCTCATTTGCCCAAAACCACCCTTTAGCAGAAGAAACTGATGGTAGTCTAATTGATTATTCTTTGGCAATAGCTAAGGTAATCAACCCTGCCAAAATCAAAAACAAACCTAATGCAGCCTTTAAAACTTCTACTAAACTAGCCCACCAACCAGCAACGGCCATGACTCCTAAGACTATAAAGGCAATGCCCAAAATCAGCTTAAAAACCGTCCCCAAAACACTCTTCTTTTCCTCTGCCACTTTTCTACCTCCTTTTTAAATAATCTATGTTTAACTAAGAAACCGGCCTGCCCGCCATTGTCTCTTTGGTGGGCCTGCTCTTCCAGCGACGATGAATCCAGCCCCATTCCTCCGGATATTTTCTTATATAAGCCTCAATTATCTTTGTAATGCGGGAAACATTTACTACGATGGTTTCCTCGCGAGTAGCTTTTTCTTCTAAATGAAGCACCGGTTCGATTATCATCTTATGAGTATTATCTCTGTTACGCACCATAAACATCGGCAATATCGGCGCTCCAGTCCTCATCGCAAATATAACGGGGCCTGTAGCAGTCGCTGCCTTTGTCCCGAAAAAATCAACAAACACGCCGCCTGTCCCAAAATTCTGGTCTAATTGTATAAATAGCAATTCGTTATTACGAAGTGCTTTAAGGCTCTTGTTTATGCATTCCGGTCGAGGCTGACTATAAATCGTTCCTATCCCCGCATCCGTCCTTTTCTTATTGAATATGTCTTCGACCTGCTGATCGCGCATAATACGCATAATACAATTTGTCTTATAACCATCGCAGGCAAATTTAAAAAGCATCAAAGGGAAATTTCCGAAATGCGCAGTTACACAAATAACACCTTTACCCTCAGCTATAGCCTTATCTAAATTTCCTTTGCCTTCTATGCTTACTTTCCGGCTAATAAGATGAGGATGTTCTATTAAATAAAGAAGTTCTAAAATACCTCTCGCCATATATTCAAAAGAAGCCAAGGCAATCTGTTTAAGCTCTTTTGAATCTTTTTCCTTACCAAAGGCAATGTTTAAACTTTCTAAGGCGTGCTTACGTTTCTTACCGGCGATTACAAAGCCTAATTTAGCCACAAAATCAGCAAAGCCATAAATTGATTTCCCCGGTAAAATCCTAAATATCAAAAAGCTAAATAAAAGGCCGTATCGGCCTAATCTACGCTCAAAAAATTTTTTATATTTCTTAAAGCCCATATATTTTCAAAAGTTGAAATTGATTATAACAGAATTGACGGCAAATTCAAGAAGAATTTCTTTTATAACAATAGTATTTACTATAACTTATATTTAAATTTGCGCAGCAGATCTTTTCTGGCCTTGATATCCTTATCCGCTTCTATGCCTCTAGGCTTAGAACCGTCAATTACACCCAATATTCCTTTCCCTTGCTCAGTCTCAGCCAATAAAATTTCAACAGAATTGGCCGTTGCGCAATAAACCGAACAAACCTCTTGGACGTTTTTTACGGCATTCAAAACATTTATAGGAAAGGCGTCACGAAGCATAATAACAAAACTATGCCCTGCGCCGATTCTGAAAGCCGAGCTTTCAGCCATTTTTTTTAATGCTTCATCATTGCCCTCGGAACGAACCAGGCATGGACCCGATGATTCGCAGAAACCAATACCAAATTTAATCGAAGTAGATGAACAGGCTAACGCCTCGTATAAATCCTCCACCGCCTTGATAAAATGAGCCTGCCCGATAATAATATTTACATCCTCTGGTTTTTCAAGCGCGATAACCTTGATATCCATAGCGCCTCCTATTCTTTAATGACGCCGAATTTTCTCTAATAAGATAACACCCAGAAAGAAAACAAAACAGAACAATACAAATATATCCCCTATTCTTGAATATAAGCTTGTTCTTTTGTCTAAAGAAATATCTTGGGTTTTAAAACCGGATATAAATATTTCTTCTTGCGTATCTTTATCTTGAACGCTGGAAACAATCTTCCCATTAGGATTGATGAAACAAGATACTCCGGTATTTGCGGCGCGCACTACCCAGACTCTATTTTCTACTGCGCGGAAAACCGATGCCTGAAGATGTTGGTAGGGTTCAACGGTCTTCTTGAACCAGGCGTCATTAGTTATATTCACCAGGAATCTTGCTCCCCTATTGACAAAATTCCTGGAAAGATACGCAAATAAATCTTCAAAACAAATAAGCACAGAAAAAGTTTTGTTTCTATTCTCATCCAAAGAAAAAACAGTATATTCTTTGCCAAATGCAAAATCTCCAATAGGAGCCGGTGCGATATCGGAAACAAAAGAAAATAGGCGAGGAAAAGGAATATATTCTCCGAAAGGAACAAGATGTAATTTATCGTAACGATTTATTATCTTGCCTTCTTTTGAAACTAGGGCAGCGCTATTGTAATATGAGCCACCCCTGGCAGAAATTGTGCCTACTAAAAGATCTGCCTCTATATCCTTGGCCAAAGAAATGATATTATTGAATAATAAGGGCTCCTCTTCTAGCGCCCCAGGGATAGATGTCTCCGGCCAAATTATAATATCGGGCTTTTCTTTAGAAACAAGCCTTGCCAGCGTCAAATGTTTGCCTAAAATATAAGGCATAAGTTCATACTGCCACTTTTCATCTTGAGGAATATTGCCCTGGATAACCGAAACGCGCAGATTTTCCCCGGCAAGCTTCTGATTCAGACGAAAATATCCATAGCTAAAGGTAAGTGCAATTATTATAAAAACGACTAAACAATATTTAATGCGAGATTTCTTGTTCTCTAATGCCTTATAAATAGCGGCATTAGTCAATAAGACCAAAAACGATACCCCATAAACCCCGAAGATATCGGCTATCTGTATAATGAAAAGATTTTTATACTGCGAATAACCCAATAAGGCCCAGGGAAAACCCGTCAAGAAAATTGACCTAAAAAACTCTACGCAGACCCAGGCGCTCGCGATAAATAAAATAAAATAAGAACTTTTTAATTTCTTGGAGAAATTAAATATTAAACCGAATATCCCGAGATATAAAGCTAGATAAACACTTAAAACTATCCAGCCCAGCATGGTCACGTGAATTAACCAGTAAAGTATACTGACAAAAAATATAAAACCTAAAAAATAAGACCATGCGAATGACTTTAACGCAGTTTTATCTCTAAGTAGCAAGAAAAATGGCACAAAACCTACCCAGCACAATAACCAAAATCGGAAGCTAAAAAACGGCAAAGCTAACAAAATCGCGCTAATGAAACAAAGTAATAACGAATTTGTTTTTTTCATCTTTTGATACATTCGACGGCGCTATCCCCCCCGCCTTTTAAGGCGGGGTTCAAAAGCGCCGCTCTGTATCAACCCTGAGCAAACCCCGTGCTTTAGCACGGGGTGCGTCGAATGGGTTGATTTATTTACCGCAGCACTTTTTATATTTTTTCCCGCTACCGCAGGGACAAGGGTCATTACGGCCGACCTTTTGTGCCGCTTCAGGACTTAAGGCTTGAGGTTTTGAGATTTCTTTTTTTGGCAAAACTTTATCTTGTGATACCTTGGCTTCGGAAATGCTTGAGAATTCGCTATGGATAAATTCTTGCGGCAATGACATGAATATACTTCTTACCTGTTCTTTAGACACATCCTGAATCTTGAATATCGCCTGGACGGCTTCTTCGTTTATCGAATCATACATTTCTTGGAACATATTGAATGACTCGTGCTGGTATTCGACGAGCGGATCTCGGTGGGCGTAGGCCCGAAGAGAAATGCCTTCGCGAAGATTGTCCATGGCATATAGATGGTCTTTCCATTTTGAATCAATAATCTGTAGAAGCGCCAGGCGCTCTAGCTGCCTCATATTGTCTTGACCGATATTCTTTTCTTTCTCTTCATAAAAAGCCGTCAATTCAGCCAGGAATTTATCCATTGCATCTTCTTTTGACAGGCTTAGCAACTCTTCATCTTTTATCTTTAATTCATAATTCAAATTAAATTTTATATACCTTTTTAAGCCCTCTATATCCGGCTCAAGCCCGCCTTCCACAAAAAGATACTGCTGCAAAACCATGTTCGTAACGTCTGCGATTGTATCCATAATGTAGGGTTTAAGGTCTTTGCCTTCAAGAGTTCTTCTGCGCAGGCCATAGATGACCTCTCGCTGCTTATTCATGACGTTGTCATATTCCAAGAGCTGTTTTCTGATTTCAAAATTATGCTGTTCTACTCTTTTTTGGGCTATCTCTATTGCTCGGCTTACTATTGGATGTTCGATTACCTGGCCTTCCTCCATCCCGAATTTATCCATAATGAACGCAATTCTGTCCGAGCCGAATAACCGCATCAAATCATCTTGCAGGGCAACATAGAACCTGGAAGAGCCTGGGTCTCCCTGCCTTCCGGAACGGCCGCGCAACTGATTATCAATACGGCGAGCTTCATGGCGTTCGGTGCCAATAACATGGAGGCCTCCTAAGTCCACAACCTTCTTATGCTCATCCTGAGTCTGCTTCTGGAACTTACCCAATAACTGCTGGAATTCATTTTTATACTCGGAGCTATTTACATCTAACTCTTTCTGTTTTAATAAATTCTTGGCTATATATTCTGGGTTGCCTCCTAGAATAATATCAGTACCTCTACCGGCCATATTGGTGGCTATGGTTACCCCTTGGTATCTTCCGGCCTGGGCGACAATCTGCGCCTCCAGTTCGTGATATTTTGCATTCAGGATCTGATGCGGCACGCCTTTTCTCTTTAGTAATTCAGATAGATGTTCTGACCTATCGATTGAAATAGTGCCGACCAATATTGGCCTGCCCATTTTAAATAACTGCTCAATCTCAGCAACTACGGCATTGAATTTCTCTTTTACGGTTTTATAGATACAATCGGGATAATTTGTCCTCGCCAAAGGTTTATTGGTAGGGATAACTATAACATCCAATTTATAGATGTCTTTAAACTCCGAAGCCTCGGTATAAGCCGTGCCGGTCATGCCGGATAATTTTTCATACATACGAAAATAATTCTGAAATGTGACCGTGGCTAATGTCTGGTTTTCGCGCTGGATTTTTAATCCTTCTTTGGCCTCAACCGCCTGATGCAGTCCGTCTGACCAGCGCCTACCCGGCATCATTCTTCCAGTGAACTCATCTACTATTATAACCTCGCCTTCTTTTACCACGTAATCCACGTCTAATTCAAAAAACTCCTTGGCGCGAAGCGCCTGAATCACGTGGTGCCTATCCTCCATAGTATCCATTTCATGAAGATTATCTATTCCTAATAATTTAGCCGCTTTAATTTCTCCTTCTTCGGTCAAAGAAATAGTATTTGCCTTTTCATCGGCAATATAATCAAAACCTTTGGATAAATCTTCGCCCTTATACTTTGCATCTATCTGATCCTGTTCGGTGATACGCCTGCCTTTAAGCTGATGGACCAGGCGCTGAGCAATATAATATTTATCGGTTGATTCCTCGGCCGGGCCGGAAATAATAAGCGGGGTCCTTGCCTCGTCAACCAAAATACTATCAACCTCATCAACCACGGAAAAATAAAAAGGCCTCTGAACCATCTCCTCTTTGTTAATGACCATGTTATCGCGTAGATAATCAAAACCAAATTCATTGTTTGTCCCATAAGTAATGTCGCAATTGTAGGCGTATCTTCTGGATTTGGCATCCATATCATGCTGGATAGTTCCGACGGAAAGGCCTAAGAATTCATAAATTGGACCCATCCATTCCCTGTCGCGTTTGGCAAGATAATCGTTTACCGTAACCACATGGACGCCTTTCCCGGTTAAGGCGTTTAAATACGCTGCCAGGGTGGCTACAAGGGTCTTTCCTTCGCCCGTGGCCATCTCGGCAATTTTGCCTTTATGCAAAACTATCCCGCCCACAAGCTGCACATCAAAATGGCGCATATTTATTGTACGCCTGCCGGCTTCTCTTACCACGGCAAAGGCCTCGGGTAAGATTTCCTCAAGAACTTCTTGGGTAATAATTTTTAAATCTTCTTTTGCTTTTACTAGCTCTTCTTCTATTTCTTCTTTTTGGCTTATATCAAACTTCTGATTAGAAAACTCCTCCAATTCTTTGATTTTGTTTTCTGCCTTAAGCGTTTTTTGTTTTATCTTAGACCGGAATTCTTCCGTCTTGGCGCGAAGCTGGTCATCCGAAAGATTTTTTATTTTATCCTCAAGGCTATTTATCAAGGAAACGGTTTTAGCCATCTTTCTTATATCCTGCATGGATTCAAGTGGCTGCTCTTCGGAAAGATAGATATTTGGCTTCGGCTTAAGCGAATTTATAAACTTATCGGAATAGCTGCGAACAATTTTCTTAAAAAACATGCTAATCATTTTATTTTAAACCTGTGTTTTTATGATTTATAGTTTTAGGGTGCATTAAGCGCATCTTTATAATAGTCGTGACATCTTTTGCAAACCCCATCTTTCTTGACCCAATCCGGATGCTTCCTTGTAATGACCTCCATGATATGTTCTTCCGTATGAGGAATTATAACGCGCAATTCCCTCGGCATTTCTTTATTACAGGTGGGACAGATAAATTTCATAATAAATCCTTGGCAGTTTAAGAGAGCGCCTTAAAATAATTACTCTGGGCATGTGTAGGTTGGACAACAAATTGCATCTCCGCTTACACCAATCTGATAGCATACCGTAGGAGAGGCTAATGGATACTTAGCCGTTCCTATGGGAGTAGCGCTATTGGCACGATAATCCCAATAGCTCTCTTCGAGATCTAACCCGAGATTAGTATTAATATCCGTTATATTGTCACTATCATAATAACCGGGATTTTTAGAACGGTATATTTTTTGCCCTGCCTGGATTAACCGTAAAGCACTCTTTGCTTCTTTAGCCCGAGCTACCTGGACAGTCTTGTAATAAGAAGGAATGGCAATAGCTGCCAAAATACCAACTATTATTACAACCATTATAAGTTCGTTTAAGGTAAAACCTATTTTCTTTTTAAAGCTCATTTTGCCTCCTTTTAATGAGCGCATAACTTACGCGACTGCAAGGAGCGTAAGTTATAAGCGCGAATTAATCCCGAAGCGTATCCCAAAAATATCGAAGAGATTTTTGGGATGCTTACGCGAGGGGTAAACATTATTTATCTTCTCGGCTCATAAGCTATGCCAAAATTCTCTCCGATAATTTTGGCATATTCGCCGAGGCAAATTCAGCCTTACGACTTAGCTTCACTTCGTTCGCTAAGTCGTGGCTTCATTTGACCATCGTCCAGATTTATTTAATGGAGCCTTGGGGAGATCTTTTATAGACTCCAAAGATTTATTCAATTCATCCTGCGACATGGAATAATCCTGGAGCTGTCCGGAAATAAATTTATCATATCCGCCCAGATCCATAATCCCGTGTCCGGAATAATTAAACAATATTACCTTTTTCTTGCCTTCCTCTTTTGCCTTGAGCGCCTCTTCAATGACGCAAGCGATGGCGTGGCTGGTTTCCGGAGCGCAGACCGAGCCTTCAGTCCTGGCCCACAGAATAGCCGATTCATAACATTTTATCTGATTGTATGCGCGCGGGGCTATTAATCCCTCGACGATAGCCTGGCTGACTAACGGCGCCATCCCATGGTATCTAAGCCCTCCTGCGTGAATTGGGGCGGGAACAAATCCATGGCCCAAGGTATACATGGCGAGCAGCGGCGTCTGGCAAGCCACATCCCCGAAATCATATGTGAATGGCCCCCGAGTCATCGTCGGGCAACCCGTTGGCTCAACCGGATAGATCTCGATTTTCTTTCCGTGTATCTTATCGCAGACAAAGGGAAATGATAATCCCGCGAAGTTACTTCCGCCGCCAGCGCATCCGATTACAACATCAACTTTCTTCTCGCCGACTTTTTGCAGCTGCTTCTTGGCCTCAAGGCCGATAATCGTCTGGTGGAGAAGCACATGATTCAATACACTGCCCAAAGAATACCTGGTCTTGCCTGATTTATCTGATACCGCTTCTTCTACTGCTTCTGCGATAGCGATACCTAAACTACCGGGAGTATCAGGAATTTTAGCCAAGATATCTCTTCCGGCTTTTGTTTCGCTGCTTGGACTAGCTACACAAGTCGCGCCCCAAAGCTTCATCATAATTTTACGCAAGGGCTTTTGGTCAAAACTAATCCTGACCATAAAAACCTTGCATTCTAGGCCCATAAGATTAGTGGCAAAGGCAAGGGCGCTTCCCCACTGGCCAGCGCCGGTTTCAGTAGTCAATTTTTTAATCCCGAATTGCTTATTATACCAAGCCTGAGGAATAGCTGTATTTGGTTTATGACTCCCCGGCGGGCTCAAGCTTTCATCTTTATAATAAATACGGGCAGGTGTTTTTAAATACTGCTCCAAATATCTTGCGCGGCGCAAAGGCGACGGCCTCCAGCGATAGAGAATTTCCAAAATCTCTTTGGGTATATCTATCCAGCGCTTTGAGCTGACTTCCTGTTCGATTAAATTTGCCGGGAAGACCGCTTCTAGCATATTAGGCGTAATCGGTTTTCCGTCGGGCCCTAGCGGCGGCAATAAAGGCGTAGGAAGGTCTGCCGCCAGGTTATACCATTGTTTTGGGATATCTCTCTCGCTTAAATAAATTTTTATTGCCTCCATTAGTTACTCCTCTTAGAAATTTTATTTATTGTTCATTGGTTTCTTTAAATATGCCACAATAAACATTTCTATATCGCCGTCTAAAACTGCCTGCACATTCCCGGCTTCGACTTCTGTCCTATGGTCTTTTACCATTTGGTATGGCTGCATGACATACGAACGAATCTGCGAGCCCCATTCAATTTTCTGCTTTGCCCCGGCAAGCGAAGTCAACTTCTCTTCTTTTTTCCTTCTCTCTAATTCATAGAGGCGCGCCTTTAAGATATTCATCGCGGTTTCTTTGTTTTGATGCTGAGAACGCTCATTTTGACAAGTTACCACTAAACCCGTCGGAAGATGAGTAATTCTCACCGCCGAATCCGTGACATTTACGTGCTGGCCTCCTGCACCCGAAGACCTATAAGTATCAATCCTTAAATCTTCTTCTTTGATATCTAACTTTATATCTTCCGTCACTTCAGGAATCACATCAACGGAAGCAAAGGAAGTGTGCCTTCTCTTATTGGAATCAAAAGGGGAAATTCGCACTAATCTATGCACTCCCCTTTCTGCTTTTAGATACCCATAGGCATAAGCTCCGATAATCCTCAAGGTTACATTTTTTATTCCGGCCTCCTCTCCAGGAAGCATATCGGTCGTCTGTATTTTATAACCTTTGTTTTCGCTCCAACGTGTATACATCCTAAGAAGCATACTTACCCAATCGCAAGATTCAGTCCCTCCGGCGCCGGCATTTATGCTGAGAATAGCATTATTAACATCAAATTCCTGGCTAAGAATAGATTTTAATTCCAAGTCTAACAAATCTTGACTGAAATTATCTATTTCTTTTTTTATCTGATTTAAAAACGACTGGTCGTCTGGGTCGGAAATTTCAATAAGCTCTTCTAATTCCTGGCTTTTTTCTTTGTGTTTCTGCCAGGAATCAACGATGGCTTTTAACCCCTTTAGTTCTTGAACCAATTTATTCGAGCTTTGCTGGTCGTTCCAAAATCCCGGGTGGGACATTTGATTCTGTAAATCTTCAATGCGCTTAGTCTTGTTTTCTATCTCAAAGATAACCTCTTAGTTGCTCCAATTTTAACTTAAGTGTATCCAGCTGCCGTTTTGCTTCGTTAGTCATTAAGTCCTCCAATAGATTTTATGAAAATACTCTCTAGACTCTTTTAATACCTCTTAGCTCTAATTCGAATTCATCCCTGCTGTCCGAGGAGTCTCTCGCATCTTCTTCGCTGATTTTCCCGGCTTTAACCAGTTTCACCAATGACTGATTAAATGTCTGCATGCCGAACATTTCGCCCTGTTCCATAAATCTTTTTAACTCCCAGACTTTTCCTTCTCTTATGATCCTAGCCACCGTTGGTGTTAAAACCATTGTTTCGCAGGCAGGAATTCTTCCCGGAGAATCTTTGCGCGGTATAAGCCTAAGCGATACAATGCCTTTTAAAACCAAAGAAAGCTGTATCCTTACTTCGTCATGTAAATGCGGAGGGAAGAAATTAACGATTCTTTCAAGTGTCTGTATTGCATTAATTGTATGAAAGGTGGATAAAAGTAAAACCCCCATCTCTGCCGCCGATATTGCCGCGTGCATAGTCTGGGTGTCTCTGATCAGGCCTATAAATATTACATCCGGGCTCTGCAGAGTAAAATGCTTTAACGCTGCGGGATAGCTGGGGACATCCAGGCCCAATTCCCTCTGATTAATAATGGATTTTTTATCCTTAAATAAAAATTCTATTGGATCCTCAATTGTAACGATATGATTTTGATAATTGGAGTTGATATATTCAACCATGCTGGCGACGGTCGTTGATTTCCCGCAGCCCGCCGGACCAGTAAGCAAAACAATGCCCCTATCTTCCATAGAAAATCTTTTAAGAAGTTCTGCAGGCAGGTTTAGATCTTCGAATGTTTGGATATCTTCGCGCACGTATCTTGCGACTAACGAAGGCGTGCTTCTCTGCAAGAAAATTATCACCCTAAACCTTCCTACTCCGTCATAAGAATAGGCAAAATCTACCTCTAAATTTTCTTTATAAAGCTTCTTTTGCTCTTCGGTGGCGATAAGCTCATCTGTTATTTCTTCCAAATCTTGTCTGCTTATAATTTCATCACCCAAAGGACAAATTTTACCGTCAATCCTCAAGCGCGGAACGCCTCCGGCACGAATAAATAAATCTGAGGCCCCCTTTTCTTTCATTATCCTAAAGAAATCTTTTATGTTCATTTGTTTCTCCTTCTTTAATGAGCGCATAACTTACGCGGCTGAAAGAAGCGTAAGTTATCTACCTGTCGGTAGACAGGTAAGCACGAATTGAACCCCCACACCAATTTTAGTAATGGGGCATATTTTTTATATAAAAACGCTTATCCTTCTTCTAAACCCACAAAATTCAATCCCGGCACTGTTTCTAAAATTGGTGTGGGGGTAAATTCCGACAAACAACTTAGCTTCACTTCCGTTCGCTAAGTTGTGTCGTCATTTATTTTATAGCACCTTGAAAGCAAACTTTCAAGAGCTTATTTGATAATTTCAGCGATATACTTCTCTAGCAAAAGAAGCTTCATCTTTAGTTCTTTGCCCTTAACATATCCGCCCAAAGAACCATCAGAGTGAATCACGCGATGGCAAGGTATGATAATAGGATACGGATTCTTCTTAAGTGCTCTCCCGACCGCGCGCACAGCCTTGGGGCTACCTATTCTTTTAGCTACCCACTGATAAGAACGCACCTGGCCCAAAGGGATGCAACTTGTAACCTTCAAAACCTTCTTTTGGAAATTAGTAAGCCCCATTAGATGTTTTCTTTCTAACGGGGTAAACTTATTTTTCTTCAAATGTCTTCTTCCTTCTTAAAAGATGATGATAAGAAATTGCGAATCGGTGTGCTTCATCCCGTATCCTCATAACAAGTCTTAAGGCAGGGTTATTCAGCGGCAACTTTATGGGATTTCTTTTGTTGAACGAGAAAATCTTTTCTTCTGACTTAGCAATGCCTATTAGCGGTAAGTCTAAATGCAATCTATCCAACTCATTTTTCACTACCGAAACCTGCCCTTTACCGCCGTCAATAAGTATCAGATCGGGAAATACAAGGCCTTCATTCTTTAATCTGGCATAACGCCTGCGCGTAATCTCGGCCAACATCTTATAATCGTCTATTTGTCCCTGTGATTCTTTTATGCGAAAACGGCGATAATTATTCTTATCAGGCGATCCTCGCCAGAAAGAAACCAGGGAGCCCACCGCCTCTTTGCCGGATATATTAGACACATCAAACGCCTCTATCCGAAAGGGAAGTTTCTTAAGCCCAAGTATCTGGGCCAATTGCTTCGCCTCTTCTAAGAAATTGTTAACATAACCTCCTAAATATATTGAGCCCAAAGCCAGCATCTGGTCCCTTAATTTGGCTGCTTCTTCAAAATTTCTTTTATCGGATTCTATCCTGATTTCTTCCTGTAAGATTCTAAATAATGATTCTCGCTTGCCTTTCAAAATCAAAGAGATGCTCCTTACATTCTGCGCGTAATCTTTCTTATTAATTTTACCGATGCAAGGCGCCGGACATAATCCAATATGGAAATTTAAACAAGCCTTTTTAGGCATTTTAGGGCAGGACCTAAATGGGAAGATTTTGCGGATTCTTTTTATCAGCTCTCTTATTGCCTGGCTGTCAGTATAAGGGCCAAAACATAAAGCATTATCTTTGTTTTTTGGCCGGCAGATGGAAATAGCAGGAAATTTTTCTTGGGTTATCTTTATGAAAGGAAAGGTTTTATCGTCCCGAAGGCTGATATTATATTTAGGCTTAAATCTTTTAATCAAATCGGCTTCTAATAAAAGCGCCTCGATTTCTGATGCGGTAGGGATGTAATCAATGTCTTTAACCTGCTTGATTAACGCATCCTGTTTTGAAGAAATCTGGTTCTTTTTAAAGTAAGAGCCGACCCGTTTCTTCAAAGAGATGGCCTTGCCGATATAAATAACCTTGCCATCTCTGTCTTTCATCAGATAAACGCCGCAAGAATCAGGAAGGCTTTTTATTGTTTTTTCAAGAACCATCCGATTAAATCTTTTATCTCTTTTATTTTAAAGGCGATACAGCCCAAGACAAATACGACTATCCCCGACAAGATAACCGTTATAAATCGCAAAGGCATATTAAAAAATACCAGGAACCTAAACCATAACAAATAAATCGCAACGCCCATTATCAAAGAAACAAATGCGAGCTTTGCGAAATAATAAACAAAATTCTCCTGGATATACCTGCCTATCCTTCGTTGTAGGATGTAACTAAGCACACAAAAGTTTACAACGGCAGATATACTGCTGGCTAGCGCAAGCCCAGCTACTTTAAGCGGAAACATAAGGATGATGTTTAATAAAACGTTAAGGATAAGACAGCAAGCCGCGACCTTTACCGGGGTTTTAGTGTCTTTGAGCGAATAGAAACAAGAAACCGAAATCTTGACTCCAGCAAAGGCAAAAAGCCCCAGAGCATAAAATAAAAGCGCAGAAGATGTAATCACGGTGGAGTACGGGGTAAACTGGCCTCTCTGGAATAATAATCTAATTATTGGTCCGGCAAGAACCATAAGCGCTACAGAACATGGCATCATAATCAAAAATATGCTACGCAAAGAAAACGAAACGGTATTTCTTAATTCATCCAAATTCTGCTCGGCGGCAAGCCGCGACATTGTCGGCAAAGCGGCCGAGGCAATGGCAAGGCCAAAAACCGCCAGAGGAAATTGGATTATGCGGTTGGCGTAATAAATCGCCGCAATCGAACCCTGGCCGACTATAAACGCAAGCGAAGCGCAGATCGTATCAGCAAAAATATTAAGCTGGTATACTGCCGTGCCAAATACGCGAGGCATAAGAAGCCTTAAAATGGCTTTTGCCCCGGGATGTGCTAATGTAGTTATCTTGATAAAACTAAAACCATTTTTATGTAAATACGGGATCTGGAAAGCGAGCTGCAATATACCGCCCACTAATACACCTATAGCCAAACCATAAACCGGCTCCTTAAAAAAATACGAAGCAAATAGTGCGCTGACAATCAAAGAAATATTCAATAAGGCGGGAGAAAAAGACGGCGCAAAAAAAGATTTATGGCTAAAAAGTATCCCCGTCCCGTAAGCCGTAAGGCCTATAAAGACCAAGTATGGAAACATCAGGCGCGTTAAATTAACGGTAAGGCTAAAAGTCGATGGCTCCCTTAAAAATCCAGGGGCTATCAGCCTGACGATTAAAGGAGAGAAAATAATGCCCAGCGCAGTAATTATAGTTAAGATGGATAAGGACGAATAAAAGACTATATTGGCAAGAATCAAGAAGTCATCTTTGTCTTTTTTAACTATATATTCTGAAAATACAGGGACAACCGCTGAATTGACCGCCCCTTCTCCCACCAGGTCTCTAAAAAGGTTGGGGATCCTAAAAGCGGCGACGAACGCCTCGGCGCCAGGGGTTGTACCCAACAATCCGGCTATAACAATATCCCTGAAAAATCCTAAAATCCGAGAAAAAACCGTCCCGGCGCTGATTACGTAACTGGATTTAATAATAGATTTATTAATTGACATATTTTAAGTCCTTTGATATATTTGAACAAGAAAGGGGGCATTAAAATTGCCACAGAGAAGAACAGCACTAAAAAGATTACGCGTAGATAAGAAAAAACGCCTGCACAATATAAAATTAAAGACAGATCTAAAGAATTCAATAAAGAAATTCCTCTCTTTAGTTTCCGCTAAAAAGGCAAAAGAGGCACAGGATTTCTTCTCCACGATAATTTCTAAATTAGACAGAGCAGCTGCGAAAGGGATAATCCATAAGAATACCGCCGCCAGAAAGAAATCCCAATTTACCCGCCGCATAAAAGGCATAGCTTAACGATCAAAATCTCCAAAGCTATTTCGGGTTTAAGTCTAGAAAATTTAATACTTATATCAGTCTCTAAAAATAATTCTACACCGCGCTTGAAATTATCAGCGTCTAAAAACCTTTTCATTTTCCTCCAAGACCAAAATAACCCGCCAAGTATCCTTGTAGGATGCTCCCCTTTTTGATGAATAATAGAGAAAATCTTTAAGGCTTCTTGGGTCCTTTTTGCCTTAATCGCATCGGCCAAGTCGAAAGCATTAAATGTTTTCTCTCTGCCAAAATGGAAGACTTTGGAGGAATTAGCAATCTTAATAAGAAAGGCCTCTTTTAGTTCGGAAACTTGAGTATCTAGCACCAGGAGGATTTTTGGATTTGGATTTTTTATCAGGGAAAGAAGCTTTTCCTTAGAGGAGGCGCTTAGTTTATCCACATCTCTAATAAAAATCAGTCTTTTATCGGCAAATAGCGGGATTCGTGAAAATGCTTCGTTTAAAATGGAAGGGGTTAACTCTTTAGCGTACAGACGCTCGTAATCGAACGCGTCTTGGCTATTTTTGAGGATTTCCTGTTTAAGCTGCTGTAATTTTCTTTCTTTAGAAATCTCATCTGTTCCTAAAAATAAATAAATCATCTATTACCAATTCTCGATTGCCCTCTCGACAATGCGGCGCGCTAAATCTGTAATGCCATCTTTTATCGCAGTGCTTTCAGCTTTAGCTTTGCTACCGGAAGTAAAATAGGTTGTCTCGCCAGTAAATCTATTCTCTTGCCATATAATTTTATTTTCTTTCGTGTTCCACAAAGATATGTTGACGACGATATTCAGGCGGTACTCCTCTATATCTTCATCATCTTTGTATCTGAGCACGTCTCGGCGGTATTCAACTAATTCGCCCTTCAGGATAACATCGGCATCATTTTCTTTAACAACTTTCAGATTGCCATCAAAAAGAAATCTACTTGCAACTGCAGTAGTTATATCCGTTTCCAAATTAGGATAATATGTCCTTAGCTTGCTGTAAACACTGTCTTGCGTGCCAAAATCAATCTTATTCTCAAACGGTTTTATATAGATAGTTTTTATGTTAGGGTCTATCATTGAACGGGTAGTATAACCGCACCCGCTGACAAAACTTAAAATTAGAATAAATGCAATAACTCTCATTTTTTCTCTATGATATACAGTCTTTCCTGTGCCTTTGCAGCCCATTTATTATCCGGATAGTTTTCAATTATATACCTATAATATATTTTTGCGCTATCTATCAGCTTGCGCTTCTCGTAATATTTCGCGATAATAAAATTACTCTCCGCATCTTTATTTTTTAGCTCGGATACCGTCGCTTTGGCTTTTTGGGATAATTCTGTATCGGGATTTGACTTAAGGATTTCTTCAAATTTCTCCGTTGCGCTCTTAGAATTAGTCTGGTCATAGTCCGGCTTTAGAGACGCTTTATATTCGCACAGCGCTATTTGATATTTCGCTTTATCAACCCACTCGCTTTGGGGATATTCCGTGACAATTTTATCAAATTCAACTTTTGCCTCGGGAAAACCGCCCAGCTCCTTTAAAAACAAACCGATATTATAATATGAAGCTGGCGCAAATTTGCTATAAGGGGCATTCTCTATAACAGCGCGAAAAACTTCTACGACAGGATATTCATAGCCGGAAAGATGCTGCCAAAAGCCTGTTTTTTGTTCCAATAGCATTTCCCCGATTTTAAACTCTCTTTCTATGATCTCTGTAATTCTTTCGCTGAAAGGATATTTATCAATTACTTTCTGAAACGCCTTAAAGGCCTGGTATGGCTCACCAAGCTTTTCTAAGCTTTCTCCCATATAATACTGGGCTTCGGCAGCTTCAGCAGCTTTAGGATAATAATTAATTAACTTCTGAAATTCATTATTGGCTTTTTTGTATTGCCCCTGATCAAGAAAACCTTTAGCGAATTCAAGTTGGGCCTTGGGGGTTTCTTTGACCGAATATTTGGGGTTTAACCATTTACGCGTCTCAGGAGTCCAAATCCAATAAGCATAGACCTGGCTAGATAGTACAAAAAATGCGACTAAACAAATTAAAAAAGTTCTTTTCATTTTTCCTTAATATTTTGACTACTGAGGATTTGTTAGACAGTAAGCCTAAATTACCACACTTATACGAATTTGTCAACCCTTCGATAAATTAAGATAATCCAAGCTCAACGAAATAGCTTTTGAAGATTTTATTCTAAATGGGCTATTAAATTGTAAGTGGCTCAGGGTTGATACTGAGGGCGGCCTTTGACGAATCCGTCAAAGGCCGCCGAATGTATCAAACTTATTCACGGTTTTGCCATAACTGTGTCAAAGATATAAAATTGGGTAAATAAAACAAGCTCAATAAAAGAATATAATATACAAAAACCGTAATTAGGGATAGGGAATATAGGAAAATATAGGCGTTCGGTATCCTACTCAATAGACGCGCGAATTCAACCAGGATAAATAATGATGCGCCGGAGGAACCCGCAAATATAACGCCAAACCCAGGAAAGATTAGGCTTATAACAATAAAACACAATCCCAGCGCAAAAACAATTACCATAAATGGAATTATAAACAAATTAGCTATAACAGCTATGGGTGTAACAATATTAAAATAATAAGCAATGATCCCTAAAGTTCCTAGCCAAACCGCTAAAGACACAGAGACAGAACGCAAGGTAAAATTCAATACTTTATTCTTTATCGGAAAATTACTTAAGAGCGAATAGATTTTGGGAGAAAATACCACTATGCTAATAACGCTGACGAAAGAAAGCTGGAATCCCACGTCGAATAATTGACGGGGATTAAAACCTAAGATCAAAAGGCAGGCCAAAGCTAATGAATTCAGAATATCGGCCTCTCTTTCAAAAAGAAATCCTCCCAAGAAAACTATCGCCATAATTGTAGCGCGTATTACCGAAACACGGCCTCCGGTAATAAAAACATACATTATCAAAAATAACATTGTTGTAATATACCTGGGCTTTCGCGGCATGCGCATTACCTTCAATAAAATCAAAATCAAAAAAACAATGATTCCGATATGCAAGCCGCTTATGGCTAAAATGTGTATCGTGCCGGTCTTGACAAAAATGTCATTTATGGGCATTGGAATATCCTGCCGCTCGCCTAAAAGCATAGCACGCAGCAAACTAGACTCTACCGACGGAAGATAATTATCGATTTGCCTGCTAAGTTTATTGCGGATTTTTAAAGAAAACCCCTTAACGGGATTTGCGCGGTTTTCGCTAATTATCTCAAGGGGGCTATTTCTTTTTACGCTTAATATACCAAAAATCTGTTTTCGTTTTAAATATTCTCTGTAATCAAAGTTTTTTGATATCGATAGTTTCGGAGCCTTATAAATCTTACCTTGCAAAATCAACTCCTGTCCGTAGGAAATCTTTTGTTTTTGAAAACTATTTACCAGGATTTTTCCGCAAGTTATATGCCAAACTCCGCGATATTGTATTTGTCTGGCATCAAGAACGAAAGAAGTCTTCTTGAAAGAACCCATGTCTTTGATTACCGGACCAGTATCAACCTTGCCTTTCACAACAACCAATCTTCCTTTATAGCCGATATATTTTTCAACATGATTCTTAGGCAATATTTCTGAATTCTTTAAAAAGCAAACACCTAAAAGAAAAAAAGAAGCAAAAATAATAAATTTAAACCGCGGATTCAGCTTCAATGATAAAAAACTACAGACAAAAAATAATACCGTAAGGATAAAAAGGACGATAAATTTAATATGAATAAACTTGGCCGATAAAATACCTAAAATAAAGAATACGCAGATTCCTACAAATGGTCTTCTCATAGGTTAATCCATGGTCAGATATTCTTTTATTTGATGGAACTTATTCTCGTTTATCCCGTATACGCGCTTGATATCATCTATTTTCTTAAAGGGCCCATATCTATCTCGATACTTGATGATCCTAGCGGCCAAGACTTCTCCGATGCCTTTTAACTCAATAAATTCATCTTTATCGGCCTTATTTATGTTGATTTTAAGAAAGGCGGATGTTTCTAAGGGTTGAAAATTTTGGGCATAAAAATTTACTCCTATGCCCAAGATCGCGGCAAGGCCTAAAAAACCTAAAACTAATATTTCCTGTTTGGTTAAATTAAACAACGAAACGGATTATTTGGCAGGCGACAGAGCTAACCTACAACGATGTTAACTAACTTCTTGGGGACGATAATTACCTTTTTTATCGTCTTGTCTTTTACCCATTTTTCGACATTACTCTCTGCTAAAGCGGTAGCTTTGAGCTTTTCCTCGTCGATATCGACAGGCAATTCCATTGTGGCGCGCACTTTTCCATTTACCTGAATAATAAAAGTGATTGTGTCTTGTTTTATGGCGTTGGAATCAAATTTCGGCCAAGATTCTTTAAAGATACTACCTTTGTTGCCGATTCTCTGCCACATCTCTTCTGATAGATGCGGAGCAAACGGCGCAAGCAGCAAAATAACGGTTTTAATTGCCTCTTTTACTGCTAGGTCGCTGGACTTATTGTTATTATTTTTACTAAGCACAACGTAGATGGCATTTACCAATTCCATGATGCTGCTAATCGCGGTATTAAGATGAAAATCTTTGGCTAAATCATCGGTAACATTTTTGATTGTTAAGTGTGTTTTCTGTCTTAAATCTTTCGATTCTTTATCTTCTGATGAAGACGAATCGTTTCCTTTAAATTCATAATTCTCAATCAGATTCCAGACGCGATTTAAAAACCTCCAAGAGCCTTCAATGGCGCGTTCGTTCCAATCCATTTGATCTTCCGGAGGCGCGGCAAAAATAATATACAATCTCAAAGTATCTGTCCCATATTTTTTGATAATAATATCCGGGTCAACGACATTGCCCTTGGATTTAGACATGACCTCGCCCTCTTTTAAAACCATACCTTGAGTAAGAAGGCGGATAAAAGGCTCGGAAAAACCCAAAAGTCCAAGGTCGTTAAAAAATTTGGTAAAGAATCTGGAGTAAAGTAAATGCAATATCGCATGTTCAATGCCGCCGACATATTGATCTACCGGCATCCAGTAGCTAACTTCCTCTTTATCAAAAACGCCTTTTGCGTATTTGGGCGAGCAGAATCTTAAGAAATACCAGGATGAGTCAAAGAATGTAGCCATGGTATCGGTTTCCCGACGGGCATTGCTTTTACATTTAGGGCATTTGCAATTGATGAATTTCTCTACTTTTGATAATGGGCTGCCACCTTTGCCGGTAATCGCAACTTTTTGCGGCAGAAGCACAGGAAGATCTTCCTCGGGGGCTGCTACTATTCCGCATTTATCGCAATAGATAATTGGAATGGGCGTGCCCCAATAACGCTGGCGGGAAATCAGCCAATCGCGCAAGCGCCAATGGGTGGTTTTTTTACCCATTATTTCTCTTCTCCGCTCCGACAAATCTCCGTGAGATTTGTCGTGCGAGATCTCGCTCGCCTCGGCTGAAGCCTTCGGCGAAGCCGGGCCAATCCACTTTGGTGGATTGGCGGACATCCAGTCGGCAATTTTTTCTTTGGACTGGCTGGTATGCATTCCATTAAATTGGCTGGAATTGACCTGGTTTCCTTCTCCTTCGTAGGCACAAGTTAAATCTTCTACTTTTAAATTTGGTTCATCGGGATTCTGGATAACAATCCGCATTGGTAAATTATGCTCTTTGGCAAACAAGAAATCTCTCTGGTCATGGGTAGGAACAGCCATGATTGCTCCAGTGCCGTATTCCATCAAAACATAATCTGCTACCCAAATAGGAATTTTTTCATTATTGACGGGATTAACAGCATAAGCTCCGCTAAATACGCCTTCTTTTTTGACATCAGCGGCGGTACGGATAGTCTTAGTCTCTTTAGAAACCTTCTCGATAAACTCCAAAACCTTATTTTCTTGCGGCAGGCCTTTAATGATTTCTTTTATCAAAGGATGCTCGGGCGCAAGCACAATATAGGTTGCCCCAAAAATAGTATCTTGGCGCGTGGTAAATACCGGAATAATTTTATCAGTTGGCCTGCCGCCTTTATCGCATAGCCGAAAATAAATTTCCACGCCGATGCTTTTACCAATCCAATTCTCCTGCATAGTGATTACGCGGCTTGGCCAGTTTTTCAAGAATTTTAGATCATCTAACAGGCGCTGGGCAAAATCGGTAATCTTCAAAAACCACTGCTCTAAATCTTTTTGTTCAACCTTGGTGTGACAACGCCAGCATCCACCGTCAATAACCTCTTCATTGGCTAGTGTGGTTTGGCAACTGGAACACCAATTCACCAATGATTCCTTTTTGTAGGCCAGACCTTTTTCAAACATCTTTAGGAATATCCACTGGTTCCATTTGTAATATTCGGGAAGATAAGTTGCAACTTCTCTGTCCCAATCATAGGAAAAACCCATCTGTTGCATTTCTTCGCGCATCCAATCAATGCATTGCTTGGTCCATTTGGCGGGATCGGCTTTATTTTTTATTGCGGCGTTCTCTGCCGGTTGTCCAAAGGCATCATATCCCATAGGATGTAAGACATTGTAACCTTGCATCTTTTTAAATCTGGCCAGGACATCTCCGATAGTATAATTTCTGACATGGCCCATATGTAGTTTTCCCGACGGATAGGGAAACATCTCAAGCAAATAATATTTTGGCTTATCTTTAGAAAAAACCGCCTGGTTTATCCTATTTTTCTGCCAATAGGCCTGCCATTTTTTCTCAATTTTCTGGAAAGGATACTTCATATTAATTCTCTTTGTTCAGATTTATTTAAAATTTCGAAGTACGAAATCCGAAGCACGAAACAAATCCGAATTTCCTAATGTTCTAATTTTCAAAACGTATTTTTGGGTCATGGGAATTTTGGTCATTAGAAAATTGTTTCGGATTTCGATATTCAAGATTCGAATTTAAGAATTCCTAGATATCTCATTTTAATTTCTTAAACTTCGGATCGCCTTTAAATTCATTATATCATCTTTTTCTGACGCTTTCGGGGTTTCTAAAACAAAAGGCACATTTTTTAATTTCGGGTGATTTACAATATTGCGAAATCCTTCCATGCCTATTTTGCCTTTTCCGATGTGTTCATGGCGGTCGCGCAAAGTTCCAAAATCATCCCTGGCATCATTAAGGTGTATTAATTTTAAATATTTCAGGCCGACCTGTCCATCCAATTGAGCTACCGTTTCTTTTAGGCCCTCTTTAGTTGCAATATCGTATCCGGCAGTAAAGGCATGACAAGTATCCAAACAGATTCCAATACGACTTTTATCTTCTATCTGGTCTATTACTATTTTTTGCTGATGGAAATTATGTCCTAAAGAAAATCCGCTTCCAGATGTATTTTCTAATAAAATGCTGACTTTTGAACCCTTGGTTTTATCAAGAATAGCATCTATGGCGTTGCTAAATCGCCTTAAGCCATTTTCCTCTCCGCTCCCCTTATGGCTCCCCATATGGGTGACGATATATTCGGCCCCAAGAGCATCTGCATCCTTTATACTATCAATGTAAAGCTTAATCGAAGTCCTGTAAAGCTTATTATCCGGGGATGCCAGATTCACTAAATAAGGCATATGCACAAAGATCGGCTTGATATTTGATTTCTTGCGCCTACGCTTGAATTCTTCGCAATCTCCAAGCTTTAACGGAATACCCCTAAATTCACGCGGGCTGCGGCTGAAAATCTGCATGGTGTTGCAACCAAGCCCTTTTGCCCTATCAATTGAATTATAAATCTTGTCTGCAATAGATACGTGGACGCCTAGACGCATTTAAGGGATTTTAACACACCGACTCTTTATTCGTCAAGTGAAATGAGGCCACAACTTATGGAATGCCTGCCTGACGGTAGGCAGGAAATGAACATAAGTTGTCTGGCCGAATTTTATCCCGCACCTTTTTACCTTAAACCTACGCCCGCCCGGGTAAAGGTGCTAGGGCAAATCCCCGCAAGATGAATTATTTGACAATTTATTTTTTAGATGTTATATTGGTTTTACATTTTAAAGCTAAAAAAGAGGCTGTCCCTCGGGACATAATTATAAAATATCTAGTCCCTCGGGACACGCCCCACTAATTAGAAAATTCATGGGGCTGTAGCTCAGTTGGGAGAGCAACAGGCTGGCAGTCTGTGGGTCGGGGGTTCAAACCCCCCCAGCTCCACTTATTTTTTGCTGGAGTGGTGGAATGGCATACACGCCAGTCTCACGGAGCGAGCTTTAGCGAGCGGAGTCCCGAGCGAAGCGAGGGAAAAACAAAAGTCGGGTTTCCCTCGGTGAAAAATTATAAAATTAATTTTTGCCGAAGTGGTGGAATGGCATACACGCTGGTCTCAAAAACCAGTGTCCTCACGGACGTGTGGGTTCGACTCCCACCTTCGGCATTTTTACACCTCGGGATAAACAACTCCCTCCTCCAGCACCAAAAACAGAAAAGGCTAACTTCTAAAGTAAAGTTAGCCTTACTTTGTTGATCTATCTATTTTTATCCGCGCCTAATCCAATAGCTTCCTCTAGTTTTGTCCCATTTCTTACCTAATGGATCTTTGCCGCAACATCTCATCACTAAACCTACAGGCGTAAGAATCAAATAAAAAAACACCCCCAAAATAACAACAGAAATTATTCTGCAGATAAACAACAGAATATTAAATAAAAAATTTGCTTCTTTAAAGTCTTTCTCCATATTAATCTAATTCAAACTCCTTCTGCCAATAGATATTATGTTTTACCATCCCTTGCTCTTTTTTATCGATTAAAAAACTTCCCAACACAAGATAATCCATCTCGGTGCGCATAAAACCTTTGTAGGCATCTTCCGGCGAGCAGACTATCGGTTCTCCGCGGACATTAAAGGAAGTATTAACGATTACGGCATAACCTGTTTTCTCCTGAAATTTCTTGATAAGACGATAAAAAAGTTCGTTTTGTTTTTCATTGATTGTCTGGATGCGAGCCGAATAATCCAAATGAGTAACCGCAGGGATATCAGAACGCGGTATACCAACACGTTCTTTAAGCGGCAGTGATTTTTGGTCTTCAGTCATAGGAATGCAGCGTTCCTTTCTTACCGCAGCAACCAATAGCATATAAGGGCTTTCTCCGTCCAGTTCAAAATAATCCCCCGTCTTTTCTTCTAACACCACCGGAGCAAATGGCCTGAACGACTCGCGGTATTTTATCTTTAAATTTAACTTTGATTGCATGTGCCTTGAGCGGCTATCGGCAATAATGCTTCTTGCGCCGAGAGCGCGCGGGCCGAATTCCATGCGGCCTTGAAACCAACCGATAACTTTTTCATCTGCGATTAAACCTGAAACTTTATCTATTAATTCTTCGGTATTACCAACTTTCTCATGGGGAATATTTTCTTTTTTAAGAAACTTCTCAATATATTCATCGCTAAACTCCGGCCCCAACAACGATGCCTTCATGGAATCTTCTTTTTTAGGCTCTCTTTTATTTCCCAAATATCGGTACCAAAAATCCAAGGCAGCGCCTATTGCTGCGCCCGCGTCACCGGAAGCAGGCTGAATCCAAATATTCTTAAATGGGCCCTCTCTTAGAATTCTGCCATTGCCTACGCAGTTTAAAGCGACTCCGCCGGCAAGACAAAGATTCTCTTCTTTCGTCTGGCTATAAACATACCTGGCCATGCGAAGCATGATTTCCTCGGTAACAACCTGAATCGATTTTGCCAAATCCATATCTTTTTGGGTTAATTTTGTTTCGGGTTTTCTCGGCGGCCCACCGAATAATGTATTGAATTTATCATTTGTCAGAGTAAAACCCACGCAGTAATTAAAATAATCCATATTCAATTTAAATGAACCATCATCTTTTAAATCGATTATTTTCTCTAATATTAAACCGACATATTTAGGCTCTCCGTAAGGAGCCAGGCCCATAACCTTATACTCTGCAGAATTAACCTTAAATCCGGTATAGTAAGTGAACGCGGAATATAGTAGACCTAAAGAATGCGGAAAATGCAACTCGGAAAGAAGCGAAATATTATTGTCCCGGCCGATGCCATAACTTGCCGTTGCCCACTCGCCAGCCCCATCCATCGTCAGGATTGCCGCAGATTTAAATGGCGAAGGATAAAACCCAGACGCGGCGTGTGCAAGATGATGCTCGGTAAATAATATATTAGATTCAATATTTCCGGGGCCTTTTGTCTCTGATAATTTCCTTAATTCAGATTTAATCAGGCTTCCTAAGAAAAGTTTATTTTTTATCCAAATCGGCACGGAGCTAACAAATGACCTTAGCCCCCAAGGCGCATAGGCAAAATAAGTCTTAAACAGCCTTTCAAATTTAAGAAAAGGTTTTTCGTGGAAAACGATATAATCTATTCCTGAGATATCGATTTTTCCGTAATCCAGGCAGAATTTAATCGCATCACAAGGAAAACTGGAATCGTTCCTTTTGCGGCTGAAACGTTCTTCTTGCGCGGCGGCGATGATTTCTCCGTCCCTAATTAGCGCCGCCGCGCTATCATGATAAAATGCCGAAATCCCTAAAATATTAGTCGCCATAGCTTGGTTTATTATAGCAAATGGAAGCCCCGCGGGCAAGCCCGTGGCACCTGTGCTTACCCCCACTGTTTCGTTTTGCTCTCGCAAAGACGAAACAAAACGGTGGGGGTTGTCCCTGCCTGTCCGGCAGGCGCTGAGAAGTTTCTAGCTTGCCTATTTGGCGGACAAAAAAAGAAAAGGGGAAGAAAAAAACTTTCTTCCCCTTTTATCTTATTGATTTCTAAAAATTACCAGCTGTATTTGGTTTCGATAAAGATCTGATCGAGATCATCAAGCTGGCCATGCAAATGTTGTGGACGTCCTTCGAAAATATGGATCCCGCCGGCAAGTATTAAATTATCATTGACTTCGAAACTAACTTTCGGGCTGATACGCCAGTCATTATCATCTCCATAAATAACCAAAACTTCCGGCTTTAACCTCTCGTGAATAAAATCAGTGGAAACTTTCAAAGTAATCAAATTTTCAAATTTATCCAAAGGACCCCTGGTCGGCCCAAATAGAAGAGTATACTTACTTTGATCAAATTCCTCTTTAGGCTTAGAAATCAGCTGAATAAATTGCGTGCTAAATTGCCAATTCGTCAGGAAGGTTTTATCAAAACCAAAGGCATAATTAATCTGATCAACATCTACCGTGCCTTCAATGTCTTCAGTCCCATCATTGTATTTATCTTTTCCGTAATTCATGGCCCCATTAGATATATAAGCAAATTCACCGCGCAGTGTCCAGCCTTTGCCAAAATCACCGACCAAACCCTTGGTAATAGTCTTTGAGAATGAACCGCCAAATACCTCTATTTGTTCTGCATTTCGGCTCAATGTTATGACGGGCGGTGGCGCAGCTACTGCAACATAATAACTGGCAGCCGAATCATATGTATGCAGATAATTTAAGGTGTATTCCAAACCGCTAAACATACCTTCCTCAATAACATCGCGCCAACGTAAACCAACCTTCGTATTTTCTACAGTTCTTTCCGGTTTATTTTCAATGGTTTTAACGGTTACACCGGGTGTAGCCTGTGCACCAATAACGGTTGCACGTAACGCAAAAGGAGCATCTGCCGGCGGATAATAATTCGGCTCATAATCCGGGATCAAAAGAAGCTGCAGACCGCTATTCTTAGTAATTCCGCCTTCTGCCTTAAGCATCCATAGAGGGATCCTTAGGTCGCTAAACTCTTTTAACGTCCATTCTCTATAGTCCAGAGGGTTTACTAAATCCAAAATCCTTACACCGTCAGTCGTGCCCCAGACTACAAACTGTTTACCCAATCTTAGGTCAACAGCGTCGGTGTATACATCCATATATAATTCTCTTATGATGTGCTTATCTTCAGGCATGGTTAATTGTGACTTCTTTACCTTATCAGTTAAATCATTGAATCTGCCCTCGATATCATAAACAGCATCATACCAAAAGTTAATATTGGTATAAAATTCCACCGAATCGTTAAGTTTGTAATTTCCTTTTAAATCGATAGCATTTTTGAATTTCTGTAGCTCATCGTGTTCATCGGCGAAACCGAAAGCAGTCTCGTTCTTCAAATAACCTGCGAGTTCCAATTTCTCAAACGGATTAATTTTGTCCACGAAATTTGAAATTACCTCCGCTTGCGTCAAGCCAGCTGCGCCGACAACAATAACAGAAATAATAAACCCGATTAAAACTCTTATTCTCATTAGAAAATCACCTCCAACATTTCTCTTGAAATTAAATTTTACCATTTAGATCTTTCCAGTGTCTTCGCCGTGAAATTTCTTTCGCTTAAACCGACATCATATGCCTCATCCTGATTTAGGATTACCGTGCGGTGTCCGCTCCTTAGATCCTTGCATTCCAAGGCATCCTGTTTAGGATATCCTTTAGTTTCCGGTTTATATATATTCCATTCTCTAAAAAGCGTCTTGAAAAGCTTTCCGTTGGCGTCGTAATATTCATCAAAGATATTGCCGCCGGTTTCTTTATCTACCCAAACAATCCTCTTAGAATAATACCAAGGAGATTTCGTAGGAGTTGCCTCGATTACAAAACAAGGCGTTCCTTTGTATTTTACCTCGCCGGTGTACTCAAAGGTATACCCTGCGAAGTTTTTCTCGCCGATTAGTTTATAAGTTTCATCACTAAATTTACGGGTGGAAGCTTCTTCTACGGTAAAGTCGCTTCCCATAAATGAATCATCGGATTCCGACGCAGAAATCTTACGAATTTTCTTCAAAGACGGAATCCAAAGCCAGATATCCTGGTCCCTATTAGGATCTTCATATGTCCAAGTCAAAACTGCCAGGCCTTTTGCCTGGGTTGGCTCTGTCAAAACGACAACATCTTTATAGGACACGCCGTTTTTCCCACCCAAAACTATTCTTTCTCTTATGGCTTCTTTTTTCTGTGTAAACCCATTTTTCTCAACATAAAGAATTGTACATTTTGATAGTCTGTAATCATGACCAAACAAAGAATACTTATTGTGGTATTTAATCTGCATTATCTCGTCTGCGGTCATGCCCGCTTTTGGCTGATAGACCTTGTAATATTCAAGCTCGCTTGCTAATGCAACGCCAGAAATTAAAAATACTGCCAATATTAACAATATCAATTTCTTCATTACTTTCCTCCCTTTCTTTAATGAGGCCGTCACTTACGGAGTGATAACGAACGTAAGTGACGAGCCGAATTAAACCCCGCCCTCTATGCTTTCTGTTTGGAAACTATGCGTAGAAAAGAGGGGTTCGTTTATTATTGTTCTCCCGCCCATTTCTTTCAGCTTAGAGGGCGGGGTTAGTTCGGAGATATCCCGATCTATCGTCGCGATCTCCTCACTAAAAACTTAGGCTTAACGGTCATTATCATAGACGGCAATACAATGAGCGTCCCGATAGCATTAAAAAAGATAAAAAATCCTAAGAGCGCTCCTAATCGCGCCTGCATAAGAATGCTTGAAGACATCCATGTGGCTATGCCTACAGCCAAAGTCATGCCGGTAAAAAATACGGCTTTCCCTGAAGTAGACATTGCCTCTATCACTGCATCTTTTAGCGAACCACCTCCTTCTTGCAACACTTCCTTAACTCGTGAAACAATATAAATCCCAAAATCATCGCCGAAACCTATGCCTAAAGCTACCATAGGGATCATCTCGGCAGTTAAACCTACCTTTAAAAATCCTAATATCCCAAAAACTAACATAGTCCTGAATACCAAAGGTATAATTAAAATCCAGCCCGACACTAAAGAACCGTAGGCAAACACTAAACACAAAAATACCAAAAATGTTGTCGTCAGAGAACTCTTGGTGAGCATCGGAGCCAATAGCTGGTTAACCGCTGCCAGCATCCCGATGGTTCCGCCGGCATATTGAAAATCGATATCCTTATCTTTATGATTTGTCTTAATCCATTCTTCTGTCTTAGCCAAGGCCTCATTGATGGTTTGCGCCTTATGGTCTTTTAAGTCGATTTTAATATTTGCATATTGATAACCCGGATTGACCACGGGATCGAAATCTCCCGGAAAGGCGGTAAAAGAATATAAAAATATGTATTCTCCGATAGTTTGATCTTTATCGGGAATCCTGAATTCCTTCCTGTCTCCGGAAAACATCGCCATGTTCATGCCTTTGATATATTCGACTAAGGATAAAGTCCTGCCCACCCCTTTTACCTCTTTCTCCAAATAACGCTGGAGGCTATCCATTTCTTTTAAGGCGCTAGAACTAAAAAACGCATTCTCGGATTTTCCTTCGACTAATATGTAGTAAGGATCGGAAGTGGCAAATTTATCGCTGATAAATTTTTCCGCCAAGTTATACGGGCTGTTGGGATAAAGCAGGGATGTGCCCGGCTTCTTATCACCTACTTCAAGCTGACTTGCTCCCATGACCGAAATAATGGTCAATATAAAAAATGTAGCGATAACAATGTTGCGGGATTTTTTATGCACGGCGAGTTTTCCGAAATAAGCCAATATCCTGTTAGTCAAGGTCGCTCTTTCCTCTTTGATAACCTCAAGGCGTTTAGGCAGTTTCATAAAAGAAAGTAAATTAGGTATCAAGATGATGGTGCTAAAAAATATGCTGATTACGCCGAAACCTATAGCTATGGCTAAACTCCTTACCATCCCCAAGGGAACAATCAATAATGCAAATGGACCGATTCCGTCGGTAAGTAAGCCGGTAAAAGCTGGAATAAATAATGAACGGCTGATTTTAATCGCCGCGGCTTTGGAATTTCGTTTGTGCTTGCTCATATATTCATAATACAATTTAATATACTGCACAGAGTGGCTCACCCCCAACGCAAAAACCAAGAATGGAGCTAGCACCGTTGAGGGCGTAAGCTTATAGCCGCACATAGCGGTCATGCCCAATCCCCACAAAGTCGCCATCGTCGCCGATACCAAAGGCAATATCACACCGCGTTTTGATTTAAAAGCATAGTGCATTACAAATGACATGGCTAATAAAGTAATAATAAACAGGCTGGCAATTCGCGGCAGATAAAAGTCGAGCCAGCCTTGCAGAACCGGCTGACCGGAAATATAGATTGCGTTATTTGCATCCTCAAATTGTTTCTTTATATTCTGTAACTCATCAAAAATCTTGCGCGAGGCAACATCGGATTCAAAATCCGCCTGAATCAATGTGGCCTTGAAATCCTTTGACACCATAGGCCCGTAAACCGTAGGGCTTTTTAGGATCCTAGATTTAAGAGCTTCTATTTCCCCGACGGTTTTGGGCACATCATGCATAAGCCATTGAGTCTTAAACCCTTCTTCGTTCGCCTCAACGTACTTTACTTTCCTTGCCGAGAGCGAAACGATCCTGCCGGCGTTGATTCCTTCGGTAAGATATAGCTGATTGGTAATCTGCCAGACCTTTTCTAAGGTAACGGAATTTAAAATCGTGCCATCTTTTACTTCCACGGCGATAGAAACCTGATTAAGCCCGCCGAATATTTCGGTAAGCCGATTTTGAATTTTAAGATATGGATGTTTTAAGGGATAAAAATCTCCCAGGTTGGTTTTGAAGGATAGGTCTTTTAACTGGTAAGCAAAAAACAAGCTAATGATAAGGCATAACGACAAGAATCCGAATCGATATCTAATCAAGCCGTGGCTGAACCAATGAAGAAACTTTTGCATTCTAGAGCTTACTCCTTAAACTTTCCTTATCAATCTTACCTGAACGGGTCTTGGGCAGGTTATCGCAAAATTGGTAATAATGAGGAATTTTAAAATGGGCAAGATGTTCCTTGGCAAAAGAGCGAATTTCCTCTTCGAGTGCGCTTTCGCCCTCTTTTAAAGCGATAAATGCCTTGGGAACCTCGCCTCTTAACTTATCCGCAACGCCAATAACCGCCACCTCTGCCACTTTAGGATGTTTATGTATCGCCTCTTCGACTTCCGGCGCAAACACCAGCTGCCCGCCAACTTTAATCATCTCTTTTTTCCTACCGACGATATAAACAAAGCCTTGGCTATCAATCTTAGCCAAATCCCCTGTATGCAACCATCCGTTACGCATGACTTGATTTGTCGCCTCTGGATCTTTGTAATAACCTACCATCACACACCAACTTTTCACAGCCAATTCGCCTACGTCTCCAAGAGGCAATTCTTGATCATTATCATCGACTATCTTGATTTCAACCCACGGTAAGGGCTTACCGATACTAGCTATATTATCTGAATCTCTAGGTAAAACTATCGTAGGCCCCATGGTTTCAGTCATGCCCCAACCATTAAGGAAAACAGCATTAGGACAATAGGTATGAAATCTTTTTAGCGGCTCAGGCGCACTCGGCGCCCCAAAAACTACGATTCTGGTCACGCTGGTAAAATCAAATTTTTCAAACTCTTTCAAATTCAACAAGGCGTAGAACATCGAAGGGACAAGCCAGAAAAACGTAACTTTATATTCTTGAATATTCCTTAAGAATTCTATCGGAACAAATCTTTCCATCATCACTACAGTAATTCCGTAAGAGAACATTGCCTGGATAAACACGAATCCGCCATCATGGGACAAAGGAAGACAGCAAATTACAGTGTCTTTATGCGCAATGTCTACCGTGGGCTTCATCGCCATAGGAGCTGATTCCATATTGCGATAACTCTTCAGCACGCCCTTAGGCCTACCGGTTGAACCGGAAGTATACATTATCATTGCGTAATCATTATCTTCTATTTCTGTGCCGAGAAAATCGGGTTCTCCTTTTGCTATTAATTCTTCTAAATTCAAAAATCCCTCTTTTACCTCCTGGCAGAGGACTATTTTTTCAAGGCTCCGCACTTTATTTTGAAGAACTTGAAAAGACAAGTCGTCTTTTGATTTGGCGATTAAGATTTTGGTTTCGGAATGACTAAGGCAAGATACCAACTCATCCATGGTCAGAAGGTAATCCAGCGGCACAGCCGTAGCCCCCAAAGAAAAAATGGCCAGATAACTTACCACGTATTCTGGCCATATCGGAAGATATATAGCAACCTTATCGCCTTTTTTTATTCCGATTTTCTGTAGGCTATTTGCCAACTTAAAAGATATGGTTTTTAGCTCAGAAAAAGAGATAGACTGGTCCTTGAAAATAATCGCGGGCTTTTGGGGGAATTTCTCTGCCGTTTTGATTAAAGCTTTTGCTATGTCCATTATTATTGTTATGATTGACGTTGGTGAGAATAGTAAAATTTTACTATATTAACTTTATTATATTTACTGTGGGTATTTTGTCAAGCTAAATTATTGCTATTGGATAAAAACTCTTTGACATACTTTAGGTTATAGATATAGAGGCTAGGCTTTCTTGAGCGCGCTAGTCAGGTTGGTGAGAAACTTTATTTCTGTGGCGATTAGGTCTAAATTGTGCTGGATTATTGCCAGATGCTGCGCATTCAATTTTCTGACGGAAGAATTAACCATACTTTTCATGTTATTCTCTATCCTTCTTAGAACCCTTTCTCTTAAAGATAGGCTTCGCTTAAATTCTTGGGGTTTTATATAAGGTAAGAAAAATAGTGCCACATCAATATCGAAAGCCGGCCTGCGAATTGACAAAAAACTCTTGCTTAGAAGTGCTTGGAATTGCCTTTCGCCCTGAGGAGTTAATTTATAGACGTATTTCTCAGGCCGCTTCCCAAAACGCCCCTTGGTTTTAACCAAAAGACCTTGTTTTTCCATTCTCCTTAAGGGATAATATATCGACTTATTATCCAAAGCGAAAATGTCTCGTATTTTATTGATTTCGCTTTTTATACTATAGCCGTGTTTCGGGCCAGATTTTAATAATCCTAAAATGACTAATTTCTGTATGGATTCCATTTATTCTTTGTATATCCCCATTTTTCTGAATTTCTCATAACGCAACTGAAGCAATCTATCCTTCGGGATTTTAATTAAATCATCTAAATTTCTTTTTAAGGTTTCTCCAAGATTCTTAGCCGCCTTTTCAGGGTCGCGATGAGCGCCTCCCAAAGGTTCAGGAATAATTTCATCGATAATTCCTAGATTTAATAGGTCTTTGGCGGTTAGTTTAAGTGTTTCCGAGGCCTCCGGGGCCTTGGCGCTACTGCGCCATAAAATTGAAGCGCATCCTTCGGGAGAAATCACCGAATAATAGGAATTTTCCAAAAGGCAAACTTTATCTCCAACGCCTAAACCGATTGCCCCGCCGCTTCCTCCCTCGCCGATTACAATTACCACTATGGGAACAGCGATATCAATCATCTCTCTAAGATTGGTAGCAATAGCTTGAGCCTGGCCTCTCTCTTCTGCGTCAACTCCGGGATAAGCGCCCGGAGTATCAATCAGAGTAACGATAGGCAAATTAAATCTCTGGGCTATTTCCATAAGCCGCAAGACCTTTCTGTAGCCTTCGGGATGCGCGCAACCAAAATTACGCTTTAAATTCTCCTTGGTATCCCGTCCTTTTTGATGGCCCATAATCATGATTTTGTTCCCGTTAAACTTTGCTACGCCTCCGACGATTGCTTGATCATCATAAAAAAGCCTATCGCCATGAAGCTCGATAAAATCGGTCATCAACATGCTTATGTAGTCCTGCGTGTAGGGCCTTTTGGGGTGCCTGGCAATTTGCACCCTCTGCCAGGCAGAAAGACTGCTATAAATCTCTTTTCTTAATTTGGAAAGTTTATCCTCTAAATTTTTTATCTCAGAACCTAAATCTATCTTCTTATTAGAAGTAAAGGATTTTAATTCCTGGATTTTTCTTTCTAATTCCACTATTGGTTTTTCAAAATCTAAACCATTCATATTATTTTATCGTAAGATTGGATTAGTCGATTATGGTCACTTCTGTGCCAACAGGTAAGATAGAATAAAGCTCTTCTACGTCTTTATTGATCATGCGCACACAACCTTTCGTCGCCTGTTTTCCTATAGACTCCGGTTCAGTTGTGCCATGGATACCGTATTCTGGGATATCAAAACCCATCCAGCGCGTTCCTAA
>VGKH01000007.1 GCA_016867135.1 Candidatus Omnitrophota bacterium | reverse complement strand
ATAAAATAGAATTCCAAGCAAAGGGGGATTTTAATATTGCAAGCAAACGCTTTCTTGAAAGTTCTGGCAATAGGCTCTTTGATTTTAGGGACAGCCTCTTTTTTGTTATGCGGCGAATTTATTTACCGAGCCGGGGTTTAAAAGCGGAGTAAAGTAGGAAGCCTTGAAGTTGGCGATAAAATTTCAATTTTAAAGAATAATAAGTTGACGCCCACTAAGATTATCAGTATAATTACTGATAATTCTCCAGTAGATGTTTACAACTTGGAGGTGAGTAAAACTCGCAATTATTTCACTGATGGATGCCTAGTCCATAACAAAAATCCGTATCGATTCGTGAACGAGGCAGGCAGCATCGACAATCCGCGTTAACCAAATAAAAAAATTGTCGAGATCAGGCAAAGATAGGTTCTTTCTTTTAGCCAGGAGATAGTTGTCAAATTTACAGAGGGGTAGATGAAAAGATTGTTTTTATTGGGATTAATTTTCTGTTTTTTGTTTTGTTTTGGTTGCTGCAAGGCAGCTCAAGACAAGAAAAAAGTAATCACTGTCTGGCACTGGATGACCGACAGAGACGAGTCCTTCCAGGAGCTTGCCAAACAATACGAACAAAAAACTGGCATAAAAGTCAATTTCGAATTATACGCCCCTTCCGAGCAGTATTCCCAGAAGGTGCGTGCCGCAGCACAAGGCAAAAACCTTCCTGATATCTTCGGTATTTTAAGCGAAAAAAAAGATTTTGCTTCTTTTATTAAGAGCGGACACGTAGCCAACCTTACTCCTTATTTAGAATCCGATAACGGTCGATGGAAGAAAGAATTCTTTACTAAGGCATTGGAGGTAAACGAATTTAAACCCGATAATACCTACGGGGTGGAAGCGGGGTTTTACGGAATACCCATTGACGTAATGACTATTGAGATGCTCTATAATAAGAAACTATTTAAAAAGGCAGGCTTGAATCCTGATGTGCCGCCGGCTACTTGGGAAGAATTCCTGGCGGCTATAGAGAAGCTAAGGGCTGCCAATATCCCGGGTTTAGTTTCCGGCTGGAGCGAGATCTGGATGATTGATTGTTTTGCTTCCAATTATGCCTTTAACATTATGGGAGAGAAAAAAGTTTTGGATACGATTAAGGGACTAATCCCATATACCGACCCTGACTGGATTAAGGTCTTTGATTTGTTTGCCCAAATGCGTGACAACAAGGCATTGGTTACTGGCGTAATCACTATGATTAATAAAACCGCCGAGCAATTGTTCGCCAATGAAAAATGCGCCTTTGCCTTTAACGGGTCATGGTGCGTAAATGTATACAAGGGGATGAATCCTGATTTGGAGTATGGGGTAATGCTTCCCCCAGCAGCTTCTGATAGTTTTCCTATGGTGGTCTGGGGAGGGGCTGGTTCTTCATTGTTGATTAATGACCGTTCCGCCAATAAAGAAATTGCCATTGAATTTTTAAAATGGCTGAGCGATAAGGATCAGCAGGTTTTCCTGGCAAATAAAACCAACAATCTTCCTGCAAACAAAGATGCGCTTACAGGTATTCCTCCAATTTTAGCGCAGTTTGCAGATGATATGGATTATACCACCCATCCTAACATTTGGGGGATTTCCGAATTTCCCATAGTTACCGAGACATTGGATAAAGGCATACAATCAATTATAATAGGCGAAAAAACACCCCAACAGGTTGCCATCGAGGTGCAGAAGATAAAAGAGCGCGAACTGGCGCGCAAGAAACCATAGGTACTATTTATGAGAATTAAATCAACCCTGGAAAATTACTTTTTCATCCTGCCCGCAGTCATTATCTTCGCCATATTTTATATCATACCATTTTTATGGGTATTCCAGTTGAGTATGTTTGATTGGGATGGAATATTGCCCACCAAGACTTTTATCTGGTTCCAGAATTTTAAGGAGATTGTCATTCAAGATCCCAGCTGGTGGCAGGCGATGCGGAACGCCGGTTACATCACCTTGATTGCCCTCACTTTTCAGAATGCCGTGGCTTTTTTGTTAGCTTTGGCCTGCGACCGCGAAATAAAAATGAAGAATTTTTACCGGGCGATCTTTTTTATCCCCCCGGTATTATCGGAAATAGTAGTAGGCATGGCATGGAGGTTCATTATCAGTGACGTTGACGGTGCTAACATAATCAACCGGATGCTAGTTTCAGTCGGCCTGCCGCAATTGGTGCATAATTGGTTATCCGATCCCAAGACCGCCCTGACCACGGTTGCCCTGGTGCATAGCTGGAAAGGGTTTGGTTGGGGGTTTCTGATTTTTCTTGCCGGCTTGCAGACAATACCTAAAGAACTTTATGAGGCAGCGCGCGTGGATGGCGCCAGCGCCTGGGATTATTTTAAGAAGATCATTATCCCTTTGATGGTTCCGGTGATTGTGGTGGTGGCGATACTTACCATCTTAGGGACAATGCAGGCATTCGCATTGATCTTGGGGTTAGTGGGCGGAGAGTTTGCCGGGCATACCTCAGTACCGGTCCTAAGAATATTGGCGGTCATGCGTGATTCATCGCGCTTTGGCTATGCCTGCGCTCAAGGTATCAGTTTCGGAGCGATTTTGGTGGCGATTTCTTTTATCCAGTATAGATTGTCCAAGAGGTACCGCGAGGCATGAGCCCAGCCCTAATAAGGAAGGGCTGGATGAACCCCGCCCTTCCTGAAAAATATATGGAAGGGTTAGGGGCATAATATAATACGGGAGGAAGAGCGGGGTGAAAAGCTCAATTTATTACCAGACAAAAAAGGTTGCGATAAATTTCTTGGTTCATTTATTCCTTTTGAGCATGGTGTTGCTCTGTCTTTATCCTTTATTATGGATGGTTGCTTCAAGTTTTAAAACACAAGCGACTATTTTTAGCGATATCTCGCTTATACCCAGGCAATTCCATTTTGAAAATTATTATCTTGCGGTCAGTAAGAGTGATTTCGGCCGCTATTTTTTAAACAGCGTTTTTTACACCATTAGCGTGGTATTCGGGATAGTGGTTATCTCCTCGATGGCGGCTTATGCGTTTTCGCGCCTTAAGTTTCCCGGTAGAAACATCATCTTTACCGTTTTTATAGCGGCAATGATGATTCCTATCCCAGGTAGCTTCGTGGCTTTATTTATCCTATTGAATAAATTACATCTGCGCAATACGCCGTTGGGTTATATCCTTTGTATGATCAGCGTTGGGCTTTCTATGAGCATATTTTTGCTTAAGACCTTTTTTGATAAGATGCCAAGAGAACTTGAAGATGCTGCGCGTATCGACGGCTGCTCAAAGCTGGGTATATGGCGGCACGTGGCTTTGCCTTTTGCCAAGCCGGCGCTTGCGGTGGTAATAGTTTTTAATGCTCTTAATGTCTGGAATGAATATGTGTTGGCTTTGATAATATTTGATTCCAAAAACCTGATGCCCCTTCAGAGGGCGCTAATGATGTTTAGGGGAGAATTCCTGACTAATTACCCGCTTTTGATGGCAGGGCTTACCATAACAGCCCTGCCTATAATCATCGTGTATTTGTTTATGCAGAAGTATATTGTCAAGGGAGTAGCGTCCCAAACGGTATTCGGATGAAAAGATTGTTTAATCTTGCTTACGCGAAATATATTTGTTACAATGGAACTTTAAATATCAGGATTGTGTCTAAAAGATAGGGGGTAGATTAGTGGAAAAACCAACCGGTCAGCCAAAACACCATGTTGTAGCTAGCAAAGACCGTATCCCAGTTTTTCAAAAAGCCATATATAGCATAGGGGCATTTGCGAATACTGCTCAGGCTGCTTTTATTGGGCAGATGGTCATTGTTCTAAACCTAGGATTAGGCGTAAATCCTGCTTTAGTCGGCTTGGTGGGTGCCCTTCCTCGTATTATCGATGCCGTATCAGATCCCATAACTGGCTACTTTTCTGATAATCTGCGGACCCGCTGGGGACGCCGCAGGCCGCTTATATTCTTTGGCGCGATTACCGGCGGTATTTGTTACGCATTGATGTATCAACTACATAAGGGGCATAGCGAAAGTTTCTATATCTGGTATTTCGGGATATTTCAGGCACTTTATTTCATCGGATTTACCTGTTTTTCAATTCCTTGGATCGCCCTCGGGTATGAAATGACGCCTGATTATCATGAGCGCACACGCCTGCAGGGGGCGAGCAATGTTGTCGGCCAATTGCCCTGGCTCATCGCTCCTTGGTGCTGGGCCATTATGCATAACCGGGCGTGGTTTCCGGATATAGTTTATGGCGGAAGAGTTCTTGCCATCATCATCGGTACTGTTATCATTGCATGCGGAATCATGCCGGCTATCTTTAATAAAGAACATTTCCACACCTTGCCAAAGCCTGATGTTAAGGGTCCTTGGAATGTGATGAAAAACTTCTTTGCTGGGGGTTTGATCACTCTTAAATGTAAGCCTTTTGTTAAGCTGTGCCTGTTCACTTTACTAATCTTTGGCGGATTCATGTGCGCGTCAGCTTTTACCATCTACGTTGTTTTCTTTTATGTCTTCGGGAATTCTCCTATTCTTGATCAAGCTTATGCAAGAGGCGGCTTTTTGCTTGGCATCTACGGAACGTTCTCTGCTATTTGCACTATGGGCGCTATTTACTTAACCACAGTGCTGTCCAGAAAGCTTGGGAAGAGAAACACATTTTTTATTACTATTCCGCTTTCGATCATTGGTTATGCTTTGAAATGGCTTGGGTATAACCCTCAACACCCATACCTGTTGCTGTTGGCTGCGCCCTTTATTGCTTTTGGTCTTGGGTCGCTCTTTACCTTAGTCAGCTCCATGGTAGCCGATGTCTGCGACCTTGATGAACTCACAACCGATACGCGCAGAGAAGGTATGTTTGGCGCTATTTACTGGTGGATGGTAAAAATAGGAGTAGCGGCCTCATCGTTTATTTCCGGAATTCTTCTGAATGTAAGCGGATTCAATGTTGCATTGGGCCTTAGCCAAACACCTCAAACTTTATTGAATATGCGGCTGTTCGATATCGGCATCCCAATTGCGACCTCTTTAGCCGCTATTTTCATTATGATGACTTTTGATATCACAGAAGCTAAGGCCTGCGATATTCGTGTCCGGGTCGAAAGGCGAAGAGAAGAGAGGCGACAAAACGAAGAAAGACGAGTAGAAGAAGAAAGGCGAAAACAAGAAAGACGGGACTAGGATAAGATATGATAAAACGTACGCTATATAAACAAAGACCAACGCGTTATTTAATATCCTTATTGTGTTGGTGCGTGTATTTATTTTGTAGTAACGCTGCTTTCTCGCAGGAGCAGCTCCTATCGCAGGACTATGTAGCTAAGGCGTGGGAGGTGCTGGGCAAGCGCCAGTGGGAAGATGTTTTTAAATATACCAATGAGTGCATAGAAAAATATAAGTCCGAGGCTGACAAGCAAGAAGCTTCGCTTTCTGGGTTGCCCGCCCAGGAGAAAGTTGGTGCATACCAAATCTTAAATGATGTGGGGACTTGCTATTTTATTCAGGCAGAATCATTTATGCGCCAGGGAGAATTCGAAGAGGCAAAGAAAATCTTTAGACTCATTATGGATAAATATAAATTTGCTCAAGCCTGGGACCCGCGCGGTTGGTTCTGGTCGGTAGCGGAGAAAAGCAAAGCCAGTATCGATAAATTGGAGAAGACGATAGACCGGGAGAGGCAAAAGGCCGAAGCCGATAAAAAACCGAGAATAATAACCAAGCTTGTTCTTCAGGATGTTGGGACGGAAGACGTAATTAATTATAAAAAATATGGTAACTTTACCGGCGTCGGGACCAAAGACTATAAATACAAGGTTGAAGATCAAAAGGGTTTGATTGAAGCTGCAGGAGAGGGTATATATCCTAATTCCAGCGCGGTTTTAAAAGACCCCAATTACCTAAAGGCTAAGAAAGAAGGCAGGCTTGAAGGAAACCAATGGGATTTTATTTATAGCGATGATATGGAAGCTAATTTTTATAAATGGAATATTGCTACCGAGCCGCCGGGAGTAAAGCTTTTTTATATTGGACAGGCACTAGAGAGGGCCGGCTATATTAATCATGCTATAAAAGCTTATTATGCGTTAGTGGTGCATTTTCCTAGCGTTGTAGCTAAGACTTATTGGAATACACCGTGGTATCCCGGACTGGCTGCTTTGGCGAAGATAAGATTTCTTATCCGCAGGCACCCCGAATTATGTTTACGGCTTGAAGACGCAAAGATAACAATCAAGAATGGTTTTGACAATGACATTCGAAACGATGAAATTAGTACCAACCCAGGCACTTTAAGAAAAATCTGTATAATAGATAAAATAAAAGATCGTTTTTGCGCTGTCAAAAAACAACCTCAAGATAAAAGAGTCAAAAGATTTCTGGGCGACGGTAAAGTTAAATTGGTACAGTATAAAAATAATCATTGGCAGCTTTTGGTAGACGGCCAACCTTACATTATTAAAGCTATAACTTATACACCTACAAGAATAGGAGAAAGCCCAGATGAAGGAACGCTTACGAATTGGATGGAACAAGATATTAACCAGAATGGTAAGATAGATGGTCCTTATGATTCCTGGGTAGATAAAAATAGGAATAATCGACGGGATATAGATGAGCCAATAGTCGGGGATTTCCAGCTCATGAAAGATATGGGAATAAATACCATTAGGCTTTATCATCAGCCTTTCCAGATAAGCAAAGAATTACTGCGTGATCTTTACAATAATTATGGCATAAAGGTTATTATGGGCGATTTCTTAGGAAAATATGCGCTGGGTTCTGGCGCGAGCTGGTATGAAGGCACTGATTACGCCAACCCGGAGCATCAGAAAAACATGCTCGATGCGGTCAAAAAAATGGTTTTGGAATTTAAAGATGAGCCGTTTATCCTGATGTGGGTTTTAGGCAATGAGAATAATTATGGCGTGGCTTGTAATGCCGATAAGAATCCCGAAGCATTTTACAAATTTGTAAACGAAGCGGCAAAATTAATCAAGAGTTTGGATAAAGAGCATCCGGTGTCTATCGCTAACGGTGATATTCTTTATTTGGATATATACACCAAGAATTGCCCTGATGTAGATATTTTTGGGGCAAATGCATATAGAGGCGATTACGGATTCGGTTCTTTCTGGGAACAGGTATTCGATGCCACAGGAAAACCCGCGTATATTACCGAATACGGCTGCCCTGCTTATTTAAAGAATGGCCACACAGAAGAGGCAGAGCAATCTCAGGCAGATTACCATTCAGGCTGTTGGGAAGATATAGAATACAATATGATTGGCGGAGAAGGAGCGGGCAATGCCTTAGGCGGAGTAATATTTGAATGGCTTGATGAATGGTGGAAAGCCTATGAACCGTACCTTCATGATTCAGAAGGATTATTTACAGGGCCGTTTCCCGAAGGTTTTATGTATGAAGAGTGGCTGGGGATTTGCGGCCAGGGAGATGGGGCAAACAGCCCATTCCTGAGAGTACTGCGAAAGGCTTATTTTACCTATCAAAAATTATGGAAACAATAAATAAGTTTCATCTTGGATATGATAGTGCTTTTAAAGGAGGTGGTTACCAGTGATTCGGTAGCAAAAAATTTTTGTTGACTTTTTTAAGAGTTAATAAAATAATAGAGAAACAATTCAAAATTTAGTGGAAGGAGGAATGGCAAAATGAAAAAATTAATTTCAATAGTATTGGCGATGGTATTGATGGCTTGCTTGGTGCCTTTAGCATTTTCTGTTGAGTATGATTTCGGCGATTTTAAATCCGTGACCATCACTACTAAAGCCTGGGGAGTATTAGAAAAAGGCGACGTGGAAGCTGTTTTAGCCTATACCAATAAATGCATAGAGCTATACGGTGAAGAGGCTAAAAAGATGCAGGCGTCTTTGACTGAGTATCCTAAGGGTGAAGCCGACGGTGGCAAGAACCAGGATGTTTTTAACTTCTGGGCGCTAAATGATGTGGGAACCTGCCTATTTATTCAGGGCGAGGCCTATCGTAAGGCCGATATGCTAGAAGAGGCAAAAGAAGCCTACAATAAACTTATCAACGAATATTCTTTTGCGCAAGCTTGGGATACCAAAGGATGGTTTTGGAAACCATCAGAAGCCGCAAAAGATAGGCTTAAAGAAATCGAGACTGGAAAATCTTATGATTACGGCGATTTCCGCTCAGAGACTTTGACAACTAAGGCCTGGGCAGCGTTTAATCAGAATGATTTAGAGGCGGGCTTAGCCTATACTAATAAATGCATTGACCTTTACAAAGATAAAGCAAAAACCATGCAGGCTTCTTTAACTGAATATGCCTGGGGAGAAACAAAAGAGGAAGAAAAAAAGAACGTATTTCAACATTGGGCATTGAATGATGTGGGTACATGTTTATTTATAAAGGGAGAGATGCTGCGTAAAGCGGGAAAAATTTCAGAGGCTAAGGAAGCATTCAATAGTTTGATAAACGATTATTTCCTTGCGCAGTGTTGGGATTCTAAAGGTTGGTTTTGGAAACCAGTAGATGCTGCCAAAGAAAAAATGGCAGAGATGCAATAAGAATCTTCCCTGAATAAGGAGGGTTGAAAAGTAATGAAAACAAGAATCATTTTAGCTTTGTGCGCGGTGTTGATTTTCTCCGTTATTGGCTGCGGTAAATACGCCGAAGAAAAAACAGGCGAGGCAGTCACGAACGCAGTAGAGTCTACAAATAAAACATCGGTCGCAATTGCCGGGGCATTTAAACAATTCTCGGTCTATACTAACAAGGGCGCTATCGACAATCATTTTATTCCGTCGGGATGGATGGGAGATACGGCGGATATAACTTTTAGCGATGTTATTACAGAGAATCCTCGTTCCGGAAAAACTTGTATCAAGATAACGTATTCTAATGCTGCTTCCGGAGGAAATCGTTGGGCCGGTCTCTATTGGCAGAATCCCGCGAGTAACTGGGGAAAATCTAAGGGCGGTTTTGATTTGACCGGCGCGACAAAACTTACATTCTGGGCAAGAGGTGAAAAAGGCGGAGAAAGAATCGAAGAATTCAAAATGGGCGGTATCGGCGGAGATTATCCAGATTCGGATGCCGCCGGAATCGGCCCTGTGATTCTAACAAAAGATTGGAAAGAATATACTATTGACTTAGGTGGTAAAGATCTTTCCTATATAAGCGGCGGTTTTTGCTGGGCGACAAACCTTGATGTTAACCCGGAAGGCTGCACGTTTTATCTTGACGATATAATTTACGAATAAAACTTAAATTTATTCTCCTTCGCCTTACTAATAGAAGACTATGGTGTAGGCTTCCCTGCCTGCCGGCAGGCAGGAATATTCTACGAAGCATTTACCATTATCGCTACTTCTTATGCAAAGTAGAATAAAAGGACAACAAACAATTTTTATAAGATTTGTTGTCCTTTTTTATTTTTTAGAGCCAGTGGGCCTAATAAAAAATTAAAAAAAATAGTGACAATGTTAATTATTTTTTGTTATAATATTATTTAATGCAAAGAGTTATAATTTTTTTTGTTTTTATAATTTTTATATTTATTCCTTTTTGTGCAGAAGCTTCGGTAGAAGATTTCTTGTGCGATTTGGCCCGCCGATATTATCAAAAAGGAGATTATTCTTCCGCCCTCCACGAGTATAAAAAAGCCTTAATCCTGAATCCTAATAATACAGAAGCAAAAACATTTATTAGCGAGTTTGAATCTCAAGGTGTTTCCGCAACAAAGGTGTTCGATCCGAAGGTTTTACCTTCTAGAAGAGAAAATATTGAACAAAGTATTAATAGAGACCTGGAAATAAACAAAGCCCTCCTTGATACGCAGAAAAAAATAGAGGATAATCAGGTTCTGGAAGTAGCAAAAGAGGAAAAAAGCTTGGTGGGTAGGATTAAAGAAGAAAAGCTTAAGATTGAAGAAGTCTCCTCGGTTAAGGTCACCGGCGAAGTGGTTGCAAGCTTAGGGTTTACTTCGCATGATACATATTGGAAGCGCGCTAACGCCGATTTAAACGAAAAGAACTGGCGCATACTTTCTGATAATGCAATGAATAACAAATACAATACCTATGACCCTTCTATTTACGACAGGGTAAGAGTTAATGCCGAAGGAAAATTAGATGACTCGTTAAGCTTTTATTCAAATATTACCATGGATCCCTGGAGTTTTATCGGTAAGTCTGATAAATTTAGCGTTACAGGGGCAACCGGAGACGCGGCAGAGGTGCAATTGTTGTATTGGTCCAATACAGGTTATACAGTTAACCAAACGGTTTATACTTCAACCAAAGGAGATTCTTTTAATTTGCCAGAGATGAAAGTACTTGGTGGCGAAACAGATGTGGCAAGTATTAGAAGTCTATGGGGTAATACTTTTGTTATTCCCTCTCAAGAAATTCATAGAGAACTTTGGCCTTTACGGGAATTTTGGCTTGATTACGTTCCAAGTGAAGAATTTAAATTCAGATTCTTCCCGGTAGCCTATGAAAACCAGGCATTGACCACTGACGATCCTATAGGATTATCAAACCATCATATTTGGTGGGAAGAAAGCCCCTGGCTGGCGAGATGGAAACCGGGAAACGTAAACACTGGAACCACCCCCGAAGATTTCACTAAAGGGGAATGGGACGATACATTAGCTTTTTTTACTAAAGATAGCGATGGAACTAGACTTACCTCTTTAAGAGGTTTTTCCGTTAATTGGCTTCCTACCGATCGTACGGATTTATCTGCGACGATCGCTTCTCCTAAAGAGCTTTGGCAGGATTATGAAAGTTTTGATACCTATGCCCTGGCTACAAGACTGAAGCACTTAATTGCCGATAATCTAAGAATCGGCGGAACTTATACATTCCATAGCGGTATTAATGAAAATTCTTTTGATGCAGTAAATAATGCATTCGGTGCAGACACAAGTTATGCGCCTACCACCAATCTTAAATTGGCTACCGAGGTCGCGGGTTCTTTCAGTGATCAAGATTCAAGTTCAAGCTACAAAACCCGCAAAAGAGGCAATGCATACTACCTATCTTTAGTTGCTAGTTCGCCCAGAGAAAATTTAGTCGACTTAAAATATGAGCAGATTAAACCAGAAAGAGAAGATGTATTTTTCAAAAGCCGTCTGTTGCTGGTTAGAATGGATAGTAGTTTCGATCCATCCCTTTCTAATTTCCGCGAGACACGGGACGATACATTTTGGTCAAGGCATATTCATTTTCGAAAACCAATGCAGTTTTCAAAATTTTATAATCCATCCCTGTCCTATGATGACATAGAACCTTTTAGAATCGGCGATGGTATTGATGCGGGAAGAAAAGTTATCGGCCTACGCACAGAAGTAAGTCTATTAGACAATCGTTTGCAAGGATTAGGAGATATACGCAATGTTCGTTCCAACGAAGGAAAATATATCGAGACAGTAGCAAGGACGGAATGGGACTACGAAATTAACCCGCAATGGAAAACCAAGGCACTTTTTCTTAATCATGATTTACCCAAGACAAAAGGCGGCAAGGATCCTTTTGTAACTGAGCCCGAGTCAGACACATTCTATAACAATACCGTCATACCCGATGGAGAAGATCCTAGTTTAAAGACCGGATCTTTAGGATTAGAGTATACTCCAAACGATTGGTTTGGAGTATACGGAATTTTTGAACGAACAAATGATATAACTGTAGGCACAGATAATTTTCCTCGAGCGGCTTTTAACGGTTCGTCCTTGACGACCTACGAAGAAATGACAACTTTTGAGGAGGCGGGTAAGATTTTCCGTACGATCTATCCTTTCCTTTATAGCCAGGGTTTCTTTCCGGTGCCGCCTTACCCCTATTATAATATTTATAAAATAGGTTTAAGTTTAAGACCAAGAAAAGATTTTGAAATATTCTTAAGTGGCACAAGAAATGTATTTGAGCACGCCGGGCCGATAGATGACAATATGAATCATTTTGGTTTAGAATTGTCTTATCTTCCTACGGAGAAATTAGGTTTGTATTTTAAATATACCTTATCTTTCTGGAATGACATTTACGAAATGGCCACTAATAATAATGTTGAATATACAAAACATCATAACTTTTTTACGGAACTGCATTATATGATAGATAAAAATGGCCATGTGGCCCTGCAGTACGGCGTGGGCGGCATAACGCCCATTAATTTCACTAGCTACGATCCTTTTGGAGGATCTTTGCAGACAGTTGACACACAGCATATTCTTAGGTTGTTCTATAGAAGGGTTTTTTAATTATAATTTATTTTTTGAAAGCCACGGATGAAAAGGAATGGATAATTTTATGAGACCTCTAGGTATCAGGGGCGAAACTCTTAGCGAAAGAGAAAGAAAGAATTTGGCGATCTTAGAGGCTATCAGGCGATCCGGCCCAATAAGCAAAACGGATATTTCTTCCTTGGCGGGATTGAATGTGGTAACTGTCTCAAACTACGTTGATAATTTCTTAAAAACAAGGTTGGTTTTTGAAAAAGAGTTGGATGTATCCGCCGGAGGTAGAAGGCCGGTGCTGTTAGATCTAAATTCCAAAGCACACCTTGCTATAGGCGTAGGCTTAAACCTTTCAAGTTTGGTCGGAGTTCTTACCGATTTAAGCGGCAATATAGTTTATAAAACAAAAAGAGACCGCGCCGATGTTCCGGTTAAAGAGCTAGTCGATTCTGTTATGGAAATAATTAAGGAACTCCTTGATAGAGGTGCTGGTGATTCTTCTAGAATACGAGGCGTGGGGATTGGCATAGCCGGGATAGTAAACCATAAAGGCGGCACTATACGCTGGCCAGAGAAAGTGAGCAATAAAGGATGTGTCTATACGTCGATGTATTTGCCTTTAAAGGAAATCATCGAGAAGGAATTTAATATTCCTTGCATGGTTGAAAATGATGCTACGGTTGCCTGCTTCGCAGAGCAATGGCTTAGCCTCGAGCCGGAGATCGAGAATGTAATCTACATGTTTTCCGGGGTGGGCTGCGGCATTATGATAAATAGACAAATATACCGCGGATTTTCCGGAGGGGCAGGAGAGGTTTCCATTGACAATAACAAGGAGAATGGGCTATTCAATTGCCAATTTGCCAGCCCCTGTTTCTTAAAACGTTGGGATGCGGATTTAGGTTTGGTAGATGAGGCGAAGAGAAGATTATCCGCGCGCAATAATACAATAGTAGAAAGTAAGATTCTAGAGCTAGCTTCTAAAGACGTTAATAATATAAGGCTTCAGGATATATTTCAAGCGGCGAAGGAAAATGACGCCTTGGCTTTGGATTTAATTAAACAGGCCGGTAAGCGATTGGGAATAAAAATCTCCTATTTAGTCAATCTCCTTAATCCCGAAGTGGTGATAATCGGCGGAGGCATCGAAGAGGCCGGCAGCGTGTTTCTAGATACAATAAAGCAGACAGTTTCAGATTGGGCATTCGAAGAAATGTCTGGCAACTTAAAGATTATTCCTTCGAAGCTCAAGGAAAATTCTGTCGCGCTAGGTGCGGCAAGCCTGGTGGTCAGACAAATTTTTGCCCAATCTTAATAAAAAAACTTTATTTTGATAAATTTCTCTTGAATTGACTAAAACTATGTGGTATACAAAGAGTTAAGTGTTGACTCAAGCTAATGCTTGGTCTTTAAGCGGTTATCATTATAAAAAGGGAGGATAAATGGAAAAAGGGTCAAAGCTTATTGTCATAGCTTTAGCTCTCTTATTTTTATTAAGCCTTGTGTTTGCCTACAACAGTAATAGCGGTAAGCAGCAAATCCTCAATAGATCTAAAGAAATGGAGAGGGTTCTAACGGAGAAAAATTCCGGCCTTCAATCTCAGCTAGCGCAGATTGATCAAGATAGAAGATTGCTACAGGATAAACTTGGTTCCATCCAAAGCGAGATAGGAAAGATTGCTTCTGAGCGTGACGACTGGAAGAAAAAATACGAATTGGCTAAAAAAGAAAAAGAAGAATTAATAGAGCAGATTAAAACTAAGCCAGTTGTTCTTGAGCAACCATTCGCTCCTACGGGGAAAACAGGAATTAAAGATGAATACTGGGCGGGGGTGTTGGAAGAAAAGACGGCTTTAGAAATACGCCTGCAAGAGTTAGATAAAGTTTTAAAAGATAATTTGATTAAATTAAAAGAGGCCAAAAAAGAAAAATCAGATACCGAGCTAGAATTGGGTTCTCTGAAACAGTCAAAGGAAGAATTGGATAGGCAATTGGATTATAATCAGCAGATGGTTTCCAGCCTTTCCAGGGAATTAGTGAGAGAAAAGTCAGATAAGGCAAGCATAATAGAGCAGATTGATAAAATAAGAAAAGAAAATATATCTTTACGAAAGCAGGTTAAAGAACTTTCTTCTGCGAAGCTTTCTTTAGAAAAAGGATTAAAGAATTTAGAAAATGAAAAAGATAACCTTGCTGAACGAATATCAACAACGGAGGATATACTTTCTACCCGCATGAGAGAGCTTTTAGAAATAAAGAAAGACCTGGAATCTTCTTTAGGCGCTGGCTTATCTGGCGAAGCTAGGCAATCCGAATCCGTTGAGCTCCCTACTATCGTGGTAAAAGCCGGAGGCCAACAGGCAACACAAAGCATCCAGACAAAAGCAAAAGAAATGGGCAAGATTTTATCAATAAACGAAAATCAAAACTTCGTAATTATTGATATTGGAGAGAACCAAAACGTAAAAATAGGTGATATATTCAGGATTTTCCGCAATAATCAACATGTTGCGACAGTAGAAGTAATACAGACGCGCAAGGATATTTCCGCGGCCGATATAAAATATTCAAAAGATAAGATTGCTACAGGAGACTCAGTTACATCTCCTTAAGATAGAATTTTATGGCAGAGAAAAGAAATCGCATAGAAGATGTGGCAAAGCTTGCCGGCGTATCTATCACTACAGTTTCTAGGGTAATAAATAAGGTTCCCACCGTTACCGAGGATAACCGAAAAAAAGTAGACGAAGCAGTCCGCAAATTAAGATTCCGTCCCGATGTTACTGCCCAGCGTCTGGCAAAAGGAGTTAATTATACCATAGGCCTGGTTATTCCTCGCTACGAAGGAATATTCTTTTCCTTTTTTGCCATGGAGATAATCCGAGGCGTTGGTATCGCCTGCGAAGGTTTGAAATTAGATTTGCTGCTTCACATTTCTAACGGGCGTACACCGGTCAATCTAGGCAATATGGGCGGGGTAATCTTTGCCGATATATTAGGGAACGAAAAAGACTTGACCACTGCCCTAGAAGACAATATTCCTTGCATAGTCATAAATAATGCCGCGGATACGATCCCGGTTAATTACATAGCTGTGGATAATTTAGGCGGTGCAAAAAAAGCCGTAGAGTATCTCGTCAACATAGGCCATCGAAAAATCGCCACCATAACCGGTGATCCTATTACTCAGGCGGGAGTCCAAAGGCTAGAGGGGTATAAATCCATTCTTGAAAAGAACGGTATTCCTATCAGAGAGGAATACATCATTAAGGGAGATTATTCTCGGCGCTCTGCCAGGATTGCTACGGAGAGATTATTAAAACTCAAAGAACAGCCAACCGCAATCTTTGCGGCAAGCGATGACATGGCTTTAGAGGCACTAGAAGTTATATTGGAAAAAGGTTTAAGAGTGCCTGAAGATATTTCGGTTCTCGGCTTTGATGATAACCCATCTTGCTTGTATGGCCCGGTTACGCTTACGACAGTAAAACAGCCTCTATTTCAAATGGCGCAAGAAGCAGTTAAAGAGCTCCACAAGATTATTTCGGGCAAAACTAAAACGCTTGTTAAAAAAATCTTACCAGCAGAACTTGTAATCAGAGAATCCTGCACAAACGCGTCTAAATCTAAGTAATAGTCTTTACCGTGAAAAAAATCTTTAAGAAAAAATTTCTTGCTTGTGGCGTCGGAAGCATTCCTTTCATAGATCCTAAAGAAGCCACCCAGTTTATCCATGATCATTTTAGGGATGATATGGTCTTTTGGCCGCAACTTACCCGCCGAGATTTCTTGGAGAATATGTATGTCCAATTTTCCGAAGGCATGCCCGGAGTAAAAATAGATAATAATAACAAAACCATTATCATTGATAATCAGAGAGATAACTTTGAAGAGGAATTGGAATCTTGTTTACAGCATTATCTCGACGGAGACTTGGATTATTTTTCCATTTCAAGAAATTATGCCGAAGGTTTTTACGCTATGCTGGATTTTGCCTCAAAGAACAAATATGATTTTTTTAAAGGCCAGGTTATCGGCCCGATAAGTTTTGGCTTATCGGTAAAACAGAAGAATCAGCAGGCAGTGATATATAATCAAGATCTTTACCAAGCAATAGTTAAGGCGCTTGCGATGAAAGCCGCATGGCAGGTAAGAGAAATAAAAAAAGCAAACCCCAAAACTAAAATTATAATTTTTATTGATGAACCGTATTTAGTTTCGGTCGGCTCAAGTTTTGTTTCTTTGTCTAAAGAAAAAATTATAAGCGATATAAATGAACTGGTGCAGATAATTCATCAAAATGATGCCTGGGCAGGCATTCATTGTTGCGGCAATACCGATTGGTCAATAATTTTGGGAACAGAAATCGATATTTTGAGTTTTGATGCCTATAATTATTTAGATAATTTTTTGCTTTATAAAAAAGAAATAAAAAATTTCTTAAGAGAAGAAGGAATTTTTGCCTGGGGCATAATCCCTACTTCTGATATTGTTAAAAAAGGCATAAAAAAACAAGAATTGATCGATAAAGTAAAACAGGCCGTTAAGAAATCTGAAGGCTTGCTGCTTGAAGAGGGAATAATCACTCCAAGTTGCGGCACCGGAACCCTAGACCTAGAATCAGCAAAGAAAATTCACGTCTTAGCTTGTGAAGTCGCCAATGATTTGAGCATTTAGAAATATTTCTGTTCTTCAGAAAAATAAATTTATTGACAAAAGAATTTAGAGTGATAGAATAATCATTGTTTGAGGAGTCTTCATAAATAATTTTTTATAAAATAAAAAACCTCCCTCAAACTGCCAAACAATAAATCAAAAACTTCTTCTAAGTAAGCAGATCGTTTTTTCTTAAACACAAGATATGGTATTTTCCAGCTTGACATACCACAATATGTGTGGTAGAATTTGTAATCCCTGAAGGAGAGGAGGAACGGGGTCATGTCGCTTAATCTGTCTGAAAATTCCCGCAAAGTTTTAGAGAAAAGGTATCTTAAAAAAGATAATAATGGCAAAATCATTGAAACAGCAGAGGAGATGTTTAGCCGCGTTGCTAAAGCAATAGCCTCAGCGGATAAAAGATACGAGTATACTCCTAAGCAAATCTATAAAACCGAAGAGGAATTTTACCAGATTATGACCGATCTGGAATTCATGCCCAATTCTCCCACCCTTATGAATGCCGGTAAGGATTTGGGTCAGTTATCCGCATGTTTTGTCCTACCGATTGGCGATTCCATGGAATCCATTTTTGAAACTCTTAAAGCCACAGCCCTTATACATAAATCTGGCGGTGGAACCGGCTTTTCTTTTTCCAGGTTAAGACCTAAAAATAGCGTTGTAAGGTCCACTGGTGGCGTGGCGTCCGGGCCAGTTTCCTTTATGAAGGTTTTTGATTCCGCAACCCAGGCAGTTAAACAGGGTGGTACCAGGCGCGGGGCAAACATGGGAATTTTAAGAGTTGATCATCCCGATATACTAGAATTTATAACCTGTAAAGAAAGCGATAAAGAAATAAATAATTTTAATATTTCAGTTGCGGTTACTAATGAATTTATGAAAAAGCTGGAAAATCAAGAGGATTATAATTTATTGGATCCGCATACAGGCGAAGTTGTCAATCATCTTAATACCAAGATGGTTTTCGATTTGATTGTTAAGATGGCTCATAAAAACGGAGAGCCTGGAATCATATTTATTGATAGGATGAATGAATTTAACCCCACGCCGAAACTCGGCAAGTATGAGTCCACCAATCCTTGCGGAGAGCAGGTGCTCCTTCCTTATGAAAGTTGCAATTTAGGCTCTATTAATTTGCTCAAGATGTTAGTAAAAAATAACGGCAGCTACTCTATCGATTGGGAAAAATTAAAGAACACCGTGCATAAAGCTGTGCATTTTCTGGATAATGTTATTGATGTCAATAGATTCCCCCTTCCCGAAATTGAAAAACAGACAAAGCTAACCAGAAAAATCGGCCTTGGCGTAATGGGATGGGGCAGCGCGCTTTTAAGGATGGGAATACCTTATGACAGCGAAGAGGCGGTTAATCTCGCCGATAAAGTAATGTCGTTTGTTACCAGAGAAGCAAGACAGATGTCTAATCATTTGGCCAAGGAAAAGAGCGCATTCCCTGCATTTAGCCAAAGTAAATATGCCAAGAACAGCAAATTTGAATTAAGGAATGCTACTGTGACTACAATTGCCCCTACCGGGACCATTAGCTTGATCGCCGGCCCATGCAGCTCAGGCATAGAGCCGATATTCGCCATATCTTACTACCGCGCACATTGTTTGGATAATGAAAAAATGGTTGAGACCGATCCAGTATTTTTAGAAGTTGCCAAAGAAAGAGGGTTTTATTCTGAAGAATTGATGAAAAAGATTGCCGAAAAAGGCTCGGTCAAGGATTTCAAAGAAATCCCCGAAGATATCCGCCGGGTTTTCGTATGTTCTCATGATATTGCTCCAGAGTGGCATATTAAGATGCAGGCAGCATTCCAGAGGTTTACCGATAATGCCGTATCCAAAACAGTTAATTTTCCGAATTCGGCAACCGAGGAAGATGTCCGCAATGTATATCTAACCGCATTTCAATCAGGCTGCAAAGGCGTTACTATATATAGGGATGGCTCACGCGAGGAGCAAGTGCTTAATATCGCCAGGCAAGAAGCCAAGCCCAAGCCGGTGAAGATCGGCCCAAGGCCCAGGCCAGAGGTAGTTGTGGGCACAACTACAAAGGTTTCTACCGGGTGCGGTAATCTTTATGTTACTATTAATTCCGATGAGCACAATAAGCCATTTGAGGTATTTACCCAGATGGGTAAGGCCGGCGGTTGCGCAGCCAGCCAACTTGAAGCCGTAGGCAGGCTTTTATCTTTGGCTTTTCGCTCAGGGATCGATATAAAGTCGATAATTGACCAACTTCACGGTATCAGGTGTCCGTCACCTTCTTGGGAAAAAGGTGTGAGAATATTTTCTTGCGCAGATGCCATTTCCCGCGTAATTGAAAGGCGTCTGATAGACGCAGTTTCTTCTCTAGATGAGGCAGAGGACAAGATCGCAGTAACAGAGGAGATTAAGATTGTTGTAGGCGATTCGGTTGTTGAGACAGAGGCAGATCCAGTAGCAAGTTCTGGCAAACGTGCCAGTGCCAATATAGTAGGCGTATGCCCTGATTGCGGCGGTGCACTGCGTCACGAAGAAGGCTGTTTTAAATGCCACTCTTGCGGGTTCTCTAAATGTTAATGAGCGCATCACTTACGGAAAGCGTAGCTTGACGTAAGTGATAAGCGCGAATTAATCCCGCCCTTTTGACTGAAGTAAAATTACGCATTAAGCCAAAAGGGCGGGATAATTATAAGGAGTGAGTTGTTAATGCGCAAAATATTCTACATAGTCCTAGATGGCCTTGGCGATTTGCCGTTAAAAGAGTTAGGCAATAAAACACCGCTTGAGGCAGCCAAGACTCCTTATCTAGATAATTTAGCCAAAAAATCTAAATTAGGATTAGTATATCCGGTGGCCAAAGGCATTGCCCCGGAATCAGATATTGCTGTTATTAGCCTTTTAGGTTACGACGCCCATAAATATTATACTGGGCGTGGCCCGTTAGAGAGTTTTGCTGAAGGTTTAGCTGTTACCGACGGAGATTTGGCCTTCAGGGTTAATTTTGCTACTGTTGCTGACGACAAAAAGACGATAAGAGACCGGCGCGCCGGAAGAGGTTTGACTAATGAGGAAGCTAGTATTCTTTGTAAAGAGATAAATTCCAAGATTACTTTAAGCACCGCTACTTTTGAGTTCAAAAATACGATTGGCCATCGTGGAGTTTTGGTTATCCGTAGTATGCACGGACGGCTTTCCGGCTGGGTGACTAATACAGATCCGGCATACTACCGGGAAGGCGTCTTTGGCGTGGCTAAAGAGAAGTTTGAAAATATTTTACAGGAATCAAAGCCCATGCCCGAATACAAGAAGTCTGAAGAAGCAATCGAATCGGCAAAACTGATTAATGAATTCACTGCAAAGGCCATAGACGTGTTGAATCAGTCTCCGCTTAACAAAAAGAGAATCCAGGCAGGCAAGCTTCCAGCCAATTTAATTTTGAGCCGCGATGCAGGAGATCGTCTACCCAAGTTCCCTCCTATAAAAGAGAGCATTGGTTTGAATTTTGGTTCTTTTGTAGAGATGCCGGTAGAGAAAGGGATCGCTTTATTGACCGGAATGCAGGTTGTGGATGTTCCATCGCGCACGGGTCATCCTGATGTAGATTACGGCGTTTGGGCGAAGATTGCCCTTGAGAAGATAAATGAATTCGACGGGCTTTATATTCATATAAAAGGCCCTGATGAGCCAGCGCACGATGGAGATTTCAATTTAAAGAAAGAAGTTATTGAACAGATTGATAGTTTTTTCTTTGCTAAACTTATCCCTAATATAAATTTAGACGATTTTATTATTACAGTGACAGCAGACCATTCTACGGTCTGCGCTGTTAAGGCCCACACGGCCGATCCCGTTCCGGTTTTATTCTGCGGAGGAAAGATTAACCCCGATGGGAATAACGCCTTCAGCGAGACAGAGGCCAAGACCGGGTCTATCGGCCAGATTCTAGGCCGGCAGATAATGGGCTTACTTTCCAAATTCGCTTCTGAATAATTATTCTCCTTCGCCTCACAAACTATACACTATGGTATAGGCTTCGGAGAATTATTCCTAACGAGAATATTCCACGAAGCTCTCCTTCGCTAAAGCTACGGAGAAATCTCGCCGAAGTTTTAACGAAGGCGGACATTTACCATTGTTTCTATTTCTTATGCGAAGTAGAATTAAGTAGCAAAAACCCCCAGAAAGTATTATAATAATCCATAATTTCATTTCAAAATAGGAGGCAGGATGAGAAGTTTTTGTTATTTATTATTAGCGGTTTTGTTTATTTACGGCTGTGTTAGTATAGAAGACCAGCCAGAGAGGCTTATCACAGATTCTAACTTCTCCCGATTTGAGCAGAAGAAATCCGAGCTTGAGAGCGAGTATCTCAACAAAGAAATCAGCTATAGCGAATACCAGATAAAATTAGGCGAGCTGGAATATGAGAGGCTTAAATCTGATCAGGAGAGGGAAGAAATTCTTTTTAGATAAATATATTTAGCACCGAACTAAAACTTGAAATGGAAGAAGACAGACGAGAGAATATAAGGATTGATGCTTCTTTTAATTTCACCTGTAAGGTTTATAAAAGGACTGAGCAGTCTGTTGAGTTCTCCCAAATTAAGAATATCAGTATTGGCGGAGCCCAGATTGCTACAAAATTCGAATTGAATACCGATAATATTCTGGAATTGAATTTTCGGACCCCCCAGTCGAAAAGCAAGATTACTCTCCTGGGAAAGGTTCTTGAAAGTTGGAGTATCCCTGAAAAGTCTTTATTCATATCAAGAATCACTTTTGCCTATCCCAAAGAGGTTACCCAAGAGATGATGTCGGAATTAATAAAAGAGCTAAAAACCGGTTAATCCAGATTATCGCACAATATGAAAAAAACATTATTTGATTGTATTATTGTCGGCGCAGGACACGCGGGTATTGAGGCGGCACTTTCCGCAGCGCGTTTGGGTTGTAAGGCCCTGCTTGTCACTATGGACTTGGATAAAATCGGCCAGATGAGTTGTAATCCCGCAATCGGCGGCGTAGGAAAAGGCCAGCTGGTTAAAGAGATTGATGCGCTCGGCGGCCAGATGGGCAAGTTAGCCGATGCCACCGCGATACAATTCCGGTTATTAAATACTTCTAAGGGGCCAGCAGTGCGTTCATCGCGTTGCCAATCAGATATGGAAAGGTATCGATTGCTTTCCAAGCACACATTAGAAAAACAGGAGAATCTATTTTTAAAACAAGCCGAAATAGTTAAGATAATTGTTAACAACTCTGTTGTCCAAGGTGTTAGGACAAGCACACAAGAAGAGTTTTTAGCCAAAACAGTGATAATCTGCCCCGGGACATTCTTAAACGGGCTTATACATATTGGCCTTACGCATTTTTCCGGAGGAAGATTAAATGAGCCGGCAAGTGTTAGCTTATCAAAAAACTTAGAAGAGCTAGGTTTACGACCGCAGAGATTTAAGACGGGCACCTGTCCGCGCCTTGACGGAAGAACCATCAACTTTAGAAAATTAAAAAAACAAGACTCCGATAAACGGCCATCATTTTTCTCTTTTTCCACTAAAAAAGCAGCCTTAAGACAGGTCCCTTGCTATATGACTTATACCAATTTGGATACGCACAAGATAATCCGTTCGGGTTTGGATAGGTCTCCTTTATACACAGGAATCATTAAATCTACAGGAGTAAGGTATTGCCCTTCGATAGAAGATAAAATCGTGAAGTTTGCAGAGCGAGAAAGGCATCAGATATTTTTAGAACCCCAAGGCTTGGACACTTATGAATATTATCCTAACGGCTTAGCTACTAGCTTGCCTTTAGATATCCAGGTAAAAATGATTCGTTCCATTGAAGGATTAGAAAAAGCGGAATTTACCAGACCGGGTTATGGCATCGAGCATAACTTAGTTGACCCCACGCAGCTTCTGCCGACGCTGGAGACAAAATCAATCAAGAATTTATATTTAGCTGGACAGATTAATGGCACCACAGGTTATGAAGAGGCGGCGGCACAAGGCCTAATTGCAGGAATAAATTCCGCGCTAAAAGTAAAAGGTAGAGCTCCTTTTATTTTGGATAGATCCCAAGCCTACATCGGAGTTTTGATTGATGATCTTACGACTAAAGGCACGAATGAGCCGTATCGTATGTTTACATCGCGCGTAGAGTACAGGCTTCTGTTGCGCGAGGACAATGCCGATATCCGTTTAAAAGAATTAGGCTTTAATATCGGCCTTGTAGATAAAAGAGATTACCGTCAAACCAAGAAAAAAATCTTCTTAATAAAGAAACAGCTAGATAGTCTTAAAAAAACTAATTTAACCCCCGACGTGAAAACAAATAGAAGGCTAAAGAATCTGAAATCTAGCCCGCTAAAACGCGCGACTAGCTTAGAGCAGATCCTAAAAAGGCCGGAGATTGATTTTGATAAGCTTTGCAAATTAAATCATTTGAGTCCGAAATTGCCCGATGATGTTAAATTCCAGGTTGAGGCAGAAGTTAAATATTCCGGTTTTATTGAAAGACAAATAAAGGAAGTCCAGCGTTTCAGGAAAATCGAATATATAAAAATTCCTGATGGCTTAGATTTTGCATCAATTCCCGGGCTTTCGCGGGAAATCAGGGAGAAACTTTTTCATGCTAGGCCGGTTTCAGTAGGCCATGCAAGCCGTATCTCAGGCGTTACGCCTGCAGCGATTTCAATTTTGATGGTGTATCTGGATAAAAAATAATGCACAAATCAGAATTAAATGAATTATGTTCAGGTTGGGGAGCGGATTTATTCGGCGTGGCCGATGTAAGTTCGTTAAAGGATGAATTCCTGCTGTCTGAGTCGGCAAAGAAAAAAGTAAAACGGGCAATTAGTTTAGGTGTTCGTGTATCCGGAGCTGTTTTAGATGAAATTTCTGATAAGCCCACAAAGATTTATTTTCATCATTACCGAACATTAAATATGTTTTTGGATCAGATGGCTCTACGTTTGGCGAATTTAATTCAAGGCGAAGGTTTTTTTGCGTTACCTATTCCAGCTTCGCAGATTGTAGACTGGCAAAAACAGAATGCGCATTTATCGCATAAGAAAATCGGCCTTATGGCGGGCCTTGGCTGGATAGGAAGAAATAACCTTTTAGTGAATGAAAGATTAGGCAGCCAATTCAGGCTGGTTACGGTTTTAACTGACATGGATTTGGAAGCCGATAAGCCGCTTAATAAAGATTGCGGAACTTGTAAACTCTGCATGGAGGTCTGTCCGGCAAACGCAATAAAACAGAGTAAAGATGATTTTGATCATGTTAAATGTTTGGAAAAGCTAAAAGAATTCCAGAGCCAGCATATCGTTGACCAATATATCTGCGGGGTCTGCGTTAAGGCTTGCAAAGGAAAAACAGGAGGGACAAATGAGTCTTGATGAAATAAAAATCAGCAGGGCAATAGTGGGTTCATATTTTAAGAAACTAATGGACAATTTAGATGTTGATGTGGCTATCGCTGGTGCCGGCCCATCGGGATTGGCTTGCGCCTATTATCTAGCCAAGAAAAACATCAAAGTTGCGATTTTCGAGAGGAAACTTTCCGTCGGAGGCGGCATGTGGGGCGGCGGGATTATGTTTAACGAGATCGTAGTGCAGACTAAAGCCAAAGAAATCCTTGATGAATTCGGCATAAGGACTAAAAGATTTGAAGGCGAATATTTCTTGGCAGATTCAGTGGAATCGGTTTGCGCATTAGCAGATAAAGCCATCAAGGCCGGAGCAAAGATCTTTAATCTGCTTTCGGTCGAAGATGTGATGATCCGTACCGGGCGCGTTACAGGCTTGGTTTTGAATTGGTCGGCAGTAGAAATTGCCAAACTACATGTTGATCCCATTACTATCCGTTCCAAATTTGTGGTAGATGCGACTGGACACGCCGCTGAAATCGCCAGAGTTTTAGAAAAGAAAACTAATGTAAAACTCAAGACCAAAACTGGCAAGACAGTCGGCGAAACTTCCATGTGGGCAGAAATGGCAGAAGACACCATTGTCAAGAATTCCAAAGAATTTTATCCCGGAGTTTATGCTTCAGGCATGGCATCAAACGCCGTGTTCGGAGGTCCGCGTATGGGCCCGATATTCGGCGGGATGCTGTTGGCGGGAAGAAAAGTTGCCAACGATTTGATTAAAAGATTAAAATGAAAGCAATCGCTTTAATTTCCGGAGGATTGGATAGTGCACTGGCAGCGAAAGTAATCGCTAAGCAGGGTATTAATGTCGTTGGGATAAATTTTATTACTCCTTTTAGTCCGATTGATAAGATTAGACGTAGTTTCAATTTAAGAAAATTCTTCGATAACTTAGGCATAGACATCATGTCTGTGAATATCTTTGATGAGTCATTAGAGATGATAAGGAATCCTAAATTTGGGCTAGGAAGTAATTTAAATCCCTGCATCGATTGCCATATTTTAATGCTTAAGAAAGCCAAGGGGCTTTTGGAAAGGCTTGAAGCTTCGTTTGTAATCACCGGAGAGGTATTAGGTCAACGACCGATGTCTCAGCATCGCCACGCGCTAGAATTAATCGAAAGAAAATCTGGCTTGCAGGGTTTGTTGTTGCGGCCGCTTTCAGCTAAGTTATTAGATGAAACGATACCCGAAAAAGAAGGATGGGTAAAACGAAGCGAGCTTTTTGATTTCTCCGGCCGTTCTAGAAGTCCTCAGTTTGCCTTGGCTAAAGAATTGGGAATAAAAGATTATCAGACTCCGGCCGGCGGCTGCTTATTGACAGACGCAGGTTTTAGCCTACGGATGAAAGATTTGTTAAAGCACAATCTTAAGGCCTTGAATAATAATGAGATAGAGATACTCAAATTTGGTAGGCATTTTCGTTTGGGAGATCAAATTAAGCTGGTCGTAGGCAGAAATCAGGAAGAAAATGAAAAATTGCTTAAGCTGGCCAGGAACAGAGACTATCTTTTTGAGCCCCAAGGGATACCTGGTCCGGTGGCCCTAGGCAGAGGCAGATTTGATAATAAAGAATTAGTGAATTTAGCCTGCCGCATAGTTTCAAGATACAGCGATTCTCAGTATGGTGAGCCAGTTAAAATAAACTTAAGGAAAAAAGGCTTGGGTTTTCTGGGGGCAAAAGAATTTTCGTGTCTTGCGCTAGATGATAAAACGCTTGAGAATTTGAGGGTCCGGAAGGCCCAGAAATAAATATTGGCAATTTTTAAGGTTGGATGGTATATTATATGTGAAGCCGCAACTTATGGAAGTCCCGATGATATATCGGGACGACATAAGTTGTCTGGATGAACATACCCCCACACCAATTGCTCACTATTAAAAATTGTAGCAATTGGTGTGGGGGTCAAATTCGCACTTACGTGTCTTACGACAGGTAGATAAGTTACGTCGCTTTTGCTCCGTAACTTATGCGCTCATTTGAGAAAGGATATAATATGAAAGAAAAAGTAGAGGCGGTTTTGTCAAAACTTAGGCCTATGCTTGAAGCGGATGGCGGCAATGTAGAATTAGTTGAGGTCACAAAAGAAGGCATTGTCAAAGTTAAGCTTACTGGCGCCTGTGGTTGCTGTCCCATGAGCCAAATGACCTTAAAGATGGGGATTGAACAGGCCCTTAAAAAAGAGGTTCCAGAAGTAAAATCAGTAGAAGCAGTTTAAGATAATCTTGCTTCTTTGGATTTAGAAGAGGGTGGTAGTCATGCCCAAGACAATACAAGAAATAAATGAAAAGATAAAAAAAGGTCAAGTCGTAGTTGTTACGGCCGAAGAGATAATCGATATTGTTAAAGAAAAAGGTATCTCTAAGGCGGCCGCGGAAGTCGATGTTGTAACAACTGGAACTTTTGGTCCGATGTGTTCATCGGGCGCCTATTTTAATATCGGCCATTCCAGGCCCAGGATAAAGATTGGCGGCGGGACTTGCACTTTAAACGATGTCCCTACCTATACAGGATTTGCCGCAGCGGATATTTATCTGGGGGCCACTGCTTTACCGGAAAGTGATCCTTTAAATAAGGTATACCCGGGTGAGTTTAAATACGGTGGCGGCCATGTAATCCAGGATTTGGTTGCCGGAAAAGACGTCGCCCTGAAAGCCACTGCTTATGGCACAGATTGTTATCCTAGAAAGAGCCTTGAGACCTTGATTAACCTAAAGGAACTCAATGAAGCAGTCTTGTTTAATATCAGGAATGCTTACCAGAATTACAACGTCGCGGTTAACCTTTCCGATAAAATGATCTACACTTACATGGGAGTTCTAAAGCCCAAATTAGGTAATGCCAATTATTGTTCTGCGGGCCAGCTTTCACCGCTTTTTAACGATCCTTATTACAAAACTATAGGAATCGGAACAAAGATCTTCTTAGGCGGCGGAGTTGGTTATGTCGCCTGGTGGGGCACACAGCATAATCCGTCGGTAAAAAGAAACGATTTGGGTTTGCCTAAGGCGCCAGCGGGTACTTTGGCAGTAATCGGCGATCTAAAACATATGAAACCTGATTGGCTTGTTGGTACGTCAATGCTTGGTTATGGGGTGACCTTGACTGTAGGCATAGGCATACCTATACCTATTTTAAACGAAGAGATTTGTAAATTCACAGCTGTGCGCGATGAAGACATTCACGCGCCAATTGTTGACTACAGCGAAAACTATCCAAATTGCAAACCGTCTGATTTAGGCGAGGTAAATTACAAACAACTAAATACTGGTTCTATAAAGGTAAAAAATAAAGATGTGCCTACTGGCGCGCTTTCCAGTTATTCAAAAGCTCGAGAGATATCCGAGGAGTTAAAATCCTGGATAGAAAAGGGCAAGTTTTTCTTGACCGAAAAAGTTGCTGCGATTCCTTCCGCAGAATCAGGGTATAGTTTTAAACCTTTAAAAGAGAGAATATGAAAAAACATTCAGAAAGAATAGTTTTGCATTTTCCGCACCGCATGGTAGATCAGCCGATTGTCTACAAGCTAGTTAAGGATTTTGATCTGCAATTTAATATCCTTAAGGCCTATGTCACTCCGCAGGAAGAGGGCCTTATGATTTTAGAACTGACCGGAGAGAAGGAAAACTACGACAAGGGCGTAGCTTACTTAAAAAAATGCGGAGTTAAGATCCAGCCGTTGAGTAAAGACGTCAAGCGCAATGTCGCCAAATGCACCGATTGCGGAGTCTGCGTCCCTATATGCCCTACGGGAGCCTTGGCAGTAGACCATGTAACCCGCAAAGTGCAATTTTACGAGAATAAATGCATTGCTTGCGAACTTTGTATAAAAGTCTGCCCCACGCGAGCAATGGAGATACGTTTTTAATCTTTCCTTATCTTTAAAATGAGAAAAAAACTTCAGAAAAAACTTCTTCGGTTACGCGCCATACTTTCTAAAATGCAAAGTATCCTTATTGCCTATTCCGGAGGAGCAGATAGCAGTCTTCTTTTAAAGATATCAAAAGATGTTTTAGTTAAGAATGTCTTGGCCGTCACTGCAAAATCTCCTCTTTATCCCGAAGATGAAATCAAAGAGGCAAAGAGCATAGCAAAGAAAATAGGCGCAAAGCATATGATTATTAGTACTAATGAGCTTCAAAACATAGCCTTTGCGAGAAATCCCGTTAACCGCTGTTATCTTTGTAAAAAAGAGCTTTTTAAAGAATTAACTAAAATTGCCAGGAAAAACAACTTAAATTATATTGCCGATGGTTCCAATCTTGATGACAATAAAGATTACCGACCGGGGTCGTTGGCCCTCAGAGAATTCAAAATCAGGTCTCCTTTGAAAGAGGCTAGGTTAACCAAGCAAGATATCAGGGAATTATCTAAGAGTTTTCGGCTTTCCACTTGGGATAAGCCGGCATTCGCGTGTTTGGCAAGTAGAATCCCCTACAAAGAGAAAATCAACGAAAATAACTTATCAAAGATTAAAAAGGGAGAACAGGCAATTAAGAAACTCGGGATTAAGCAAGCAAGAGTCAGGCATTATGATAATCTGGCAAGGATTGAGGTGGCCAGCGAGGATATTTCCAGGGCGATTCGCCATCGAAAAATTATTATTAACAAAATGAAGAAATTGGGGTATAATTACGTTTGTATAGATTTACAGGGTTACAGAACGGGGAGTTTAAACGAGGTTTTGCATTAAGATATGGAGGTGAAAATGCAAAAGTTAAGCAATATTCTATTTGTAGTTGGTTTGCTGGTGGTAGCTTACGCTTGTTTTTCGGCTGTTTATGGTCAGCAAGGTGTAGCGTTTAAAACCTTTAGATCCAGCACTGTTATATTGCTGGGATATTTTATCATTTTGCTTTCTATCTTTTCCGCGGTTAAAGAACTAAATAAGAAATAATAATTCGCAGTCAGATATATTAATCGCAAAACAAGGGATTTTCATTTTAACTTTATAAATAAATTTAGTAAAGAAGGTTATATCTATGAAAAAATATTCCGTTAATTCTGATAGGGTTGTCTGGAGAAACATTGATGGCGAAGCGGTTATACTTAATTTAGATAATGGTTTTTATTATACCCTCAATGAAATTGGAACGCTTATTTGGCAAATGCTTAATATGCATAAAGATGCCGCTCAGATAACCCAAAGAATAAGCCAGGATTACAATATTTCTGAACAGAGAGCGAAAAAAGACTTGGATTCGCTAATAAGCGATTTAAAAAAAGAAAAACTTTTATTAGTTAAATAGGATAGGAATGGTTCAAGAAAGTCTTAACGATATTCAGAATCTAAAAGTTTCTATTATTGTTCCCGCCTATAATGCCGCTCAAAAAATCGCTTTTTGTCTTGATTCGCTATTCAATCTTGATTTTCCAGCTGAAGAAAGAGAGATAATAGTCGTAGACAATAACTCCACGGACGAAACAAAAGAGATAGTTTCGCCCTATCCCGTCAAATATGTATTTGAATCAAAAAGAACCAGGGGCGCTGCCAGGAATAAGGGAATAAGCGTTGCGAAAGGTAAATACATTGCCTTTACTGATTCGGATTGCATTGTTGATAAAAATTGGCTTAAGATATTATTTGAAGCTGTAGAAAGCGATGATAATATTGCTGCTTGCGGGGGGAAGATCGTCGCCCACAAAACAGATAACATTTTCGAAAGATTTGCGGAAGAAAGAGATATGCTTAGCCAAAAATTGGCAATGGATTCGGATGTCAACCAGGAGATACCTCGAGTTGTAACAGCAAATGCCATCTTTCGAAAAGACGTCTTAGAAGAAATAGGCCTCTTCGATGAAGATTTAATAACTTCTGAAGATACTGAATTAGGCTGGAGATTGTCCTTTGGTGGCTATCAGATGAAGTATATCCCAGAATCTTTAGTTTATCACCTTCATATAAGAGATTTTAAGAATTTTTTCCTGCATCAGTTTGAATACGGATGCGCCTCCCATTTAGTTTTTAGAAAATATAGGTATATTTTAGGTCCCGACGTATCAAAAACTAAATATTTTTTAACAAGAATTAGGGCGCTATGGAGGCTGACGATAAACGCATTTCGGATACTTCAAATAAATAAAGGAAAAGAAAAAGCGCATTTATTTATCGAGAATATTGTACAGTTATTTTTTGTTTTTGGTCAAATTTGTATGTCCTTAAAACCGATAAAATTATCAAACCGCCTTGATATAAGGCGTGTTGCGCCCAAAGAAATTTATATAAAATATAACGGCTTTGATTTAAAGTTAAATTCCGGGGTAGTTTGGTTTTTAAACAATGATTCCTTAAGGATTTTTAACTTAAAAGATGACTTGTTCTATAGGCTTAACGAGACCGCGGCTGAAATATGGCAGCGTTTAATCGATGGACAGAATTTAAGTGACGCCATAAACGGGATATCTGAGGAATATGAATCCGGGCCAGAGGCAATAAGGGAAGATGTAATAGATTTTATTAATCAGCTGCGGCAGGAGAATATCTTAATAGCAGCGTAGGGCTTAATATATGGAATTAAAAAGCTTCGACAAATTATTTTATAAATTAAAACAGAGTACTGTTCCTTTTTTAGCTCAGTGGGAACTGACGACAAGATGCAACCTGGATTGTATCCACTGCTGTATTAAAAATGAGCATTTGAATGGCGAATTGACATTTGAGGAAATAAAAGACATACTTTATCAACTTAAGGCAGAGAATTGTATGGTTCAGAGGTTTTCCGGCGGAGAGCCGTTTTTGAGAAAAGATTTCTTTAAAATACTGGAACTTGCTACTAAAATGCAATTTGCCGTGCTTATTCTTTCAAATGGTACCCTTCTTGATGAAGGAGACGCCAAAACGTTAAAGAAGCTAGGAATTATGAATATACAGCTTAGTCTTTATGGCGCTACGGCCGCTATGCACGATTCAATAACTTTGGTCAAAGGTTCTTTTGACAAGACAATGAATACTATAAGGCTTCTAAAAAAACATAAAGTTTCTTTTAAAATTGCCACGATGTCGTTTAACAAGAATTTTGAAGAATTAAAAGAGCTTAGAAAAATGGCTAAAAAGGAGAAATGGGATATAGGTTTTGATTTTGTTATATTTCCCGCGATTTGGAGCTCCAAAGACCCTGTAATTTTAAGGGCAAGCGATGAACAAATAAAATCAGCGGCTAAATCAAAACTTTTGATATGGTCAAATAAAAAAGCGAGCAAAAAAAGATTTAGAGCCGAAGATAGGTTCCGTGGTCACTTAGGGCTGGAAATAGGTTCATCCGGGAAAGTCTTTCCATCCGTAATCAACCGCATGGAAGCAGGAGACTTAAGAAAAAGCACTTTTTCCCATATTTGGCATAGGTCAAAGGTATTTAATTACATAAGGAACCTAAATGAGAAATCATTTGAATGTTTTTCTTGTAAGTATTATAATAAATGCTGCAGGAACCGCGATATAGCTTATCTTGAGCAAGGCAGTATTACTGCTAAACCGCTAGAGATTTGCAGAATAAATCAGATATTTCATAAAAATAAGGAGTGATATGTACAAATATGATAGAAAAGATGTAACTAAAACCAAATCTTATAAAAAGCCAAGGCTCGTTAAGTATGCCAAGATAAAGAGAATTCAGGCGGCTAGTGTTGCAGAAGGCGAATTTGTTCAGGGAATCGGCGGACATCTATAAGGTTTTTAAAACAAACACATGGGTAAATACACGAAAGAAATAATAGCGATAAAAATTGTTGAGGCATTATAGCAAGCCAGCTTTGATTAAATATTCCAAGATTAAAAGAATAAGTGCGGCATCTAGTGCTCCGCCTCAAAATGTTATATAGTCTAGTTAGGAGTCTGTAAGTTATGGAATGTGGTAAAAAACCGCCGCTAAACATAAAAACAGGCATTACGCCAAGCCCAAGCTGATTAGATATTCCAAGGTAAAGAGAATCCAGGCGGCGATATCGACGGCGGGCCTAACCGGAGAATATATCTAGGTATTTTAAAATATTATGTATCAGAAATGTAATTGTAAAAAACATAAAACCAGAATCTACAGCAAACCAAAACTCATTAAGTATTCCAAGATAAAGAGAATTCAGGCGGCTAGTGTTGCAGAAGGAGAATTTGTTGAGGGAATTGGGCATTGAGAAGATCTCTTAGGTATTCCAAGATAAAAAGGATCTATGGAGATTCTGCGGCGGGTCCTTTTGAGATTGGCGGATAAAGATTAATCATTTAGCAGGATTAATGATATGCAAAGAAACTCCAAGATAAAAAGGATTCAATCGGCGTCTGTGATTACTCCTCCTACAAATGTTATATAAAAGTACCGCTTTTAGTAAGTTATGACTGTGAGAAGATATACTAAAAAAGATTACTTTAAACAGGTTCAGAAAAGATTATATAAGAGGCCCCGACTGATCAAATTCTTAAGAATAAAGAGAATTCAGGCGGCTAGTGTTGCAGAAGGAGAATTTGTTGAGGGAATTGGGCATTGAGAAGATCTCTTAGGTATTCCAAGATAAAAAGGATCCAGGCGACAATATCAGCGGCATTGCCTCCCAGCGGGTATGAATTGTAAAAATTAAACCGCTTTTAATACATTGTTTCTAAAAGTATCGTTTCTTTTTTGCTTACCTAATAATAATGTCAGATAGGTTAACCACTTCACTTTCAATCAATAATTTTAGATTAAAAGTCATTACAAATGACCGCAAAATCTTTCATTTGATAAAAGAGCAACTTGACACTCCAAATCCAAAACAAATTAAAAAACCGGATTTTGAGATCTTATTTAATTTAGAAAGAACAGACTTTTACAAAATCCCCAGGACAAAACGGGATGTTTTTAAAGAAGAGCCTTTGTTTCAAGATGAGCATATCGCTGATAGCAAGATTATTATTGACGTTGGTTTCAGGAGTTTGCAAGTCAATATCGATCCCAAAAAAGATTATGTCCACGTATGTATTGCCCGCGGACAAGATTTTATCGATAGAAATTTGTTTTTCGATCTGGTATTCTTCCAGCCGCTAAGATTTCTTTTAAGATTTCATAAAATATACGTTTTGCATGCCGCCTGTTTAGCAAAAGGCCAGTCGGCGATATTGTTGCCGGGCGTTCCGGGAAGCGGAAAAAGCATTGTCAGCCTTAGTTTAGTGAGAAAAGGATATAAATATCTTACGGATGATGATACGTTCTTGAGGCAAAAAGGTGGCATCGTTGAGTGTTTCGCTTTTTATTGCAGCCTCAAGATTAAAGATGGGCTTGTACGCTTCTTTCCGGAGATGAAAAAGAAGTATTTAAAGCCTATCAGGCAAGACAAAAAACAAAGGGTGGATTTAAAAAAGCTTTATCCCAATTCTTTCCAGGAAAAAGCCATCCCAAAAGTAATAATATTTCCCTGTTTTAGCGCGCATCTAAAAACGGGTATTTATCCGGTGGATAAACGGTATGTCTTAAGACGTCTTATTGAGGATAAGTTCCGGGTATTTCAAGGCAAATACGAAGATGTCTCTAGATTGCACTTTCAGGCATTATCTAATTTGGTCAATAAAACAAAAACTTATAAGCTAATTTATAAAGATCAAGATATTGATATAATACCAGAGCTTATGGGCAAGCTCTTATAGCCTTTATATGCAATACGCCATAGAAACAATTAAGCTTTATAAGAAATTCTCGCCTACCAAATCCCCGTCTTTTAAAGATGCCTTTAATTTCTTTGGCAAGCGCGGTGATTTTATAGTTGCCTGTAACGAAGTTGACTTAAGGGTAAGAGAGGGGGAGCTTTTTGGTTTAGTCGGCCCCAATGGCGCCGGGAAAACCACTTTGCTGAAAATATTGTCAACCATTATCTTGCCCGATAGCGGGAAGGTGATGGTAAACGGATTTGATGTATCAGGGCAAGATGACAAAGTAAGGGCTTGCATCGGGTTGGTTACAAGCGAAACCAGAAGTTTCTACGTGCGGCTTAGCGGGAGGGAAAACCTTCGTTTCTTTGCTAGTTTGTACGGCTTGTTTTCAAGCAGCGCGGATAAGAAAATAGAAGAGCTGTCCGAACTTTTAGCGATAAAAGATAAGCTTGATATCATGTATCAGGAATATTCCTCCGGCATAAAACAGAGATTCGCTTTAGCTAGAGGCCTTTTGAATGATGCGCCGATTTTATTGGTTGATGAGCCTACTAAAAGCTTAGATCCTTCAAGCGCAAAGACTCTGAGAGATTTTATCCGCAAAAAACTCGTTGAGCAGAAGAAAAAGACGGTGATCTTCACGAGCCACTCATTAAATGAAATCCAGAACTTAGCCGATACTATCGCAATAATGGCTAAAGGCAGGCTTAAGGCAAGCGGCCCCTTTGATGAATTAAGACAAAAGATGTCAATGCCCAATGCAGGCATAGACGAGGTTTTTGATTACTACATAAAAGAATAATTATGAGAGGATTTTTTACGTCAGTTTATTTATTTTTAAATAAGGCCAAGGCATTCATAAGAAAAGATTTCTTGGGTAATATAAGTTATAAAATTGATTTTTTGACTCAATGGGTGGGAGTTTTTGTATCCATATTCACATTTTATTATCTTTCCAAGATTGTTGGAAAACAGGCATCGGGATATTTAGCGGAATACGGAGGAGATTATTTTCCTTTTGTATTGGTTGGTATTGCCGCCAGAAACTATATCGGCACAAGCCTTACTATTTTTTCTTCCAAAATTACCAAAGAGCAAATCTGGGGCACTTTAGAGGTTATGCTTACTACCCCGACGCAACTTCCCGCAATTCTCATCTCTTTGTCATTGTATGATTTCATTTTAGCTTCGGTGAATGTATTTTTATATGTTTTTGTCGGAGTAACTTTTCTAGGAATTAACTTTGGGGGAGCTAACTTATCTGCCGCGCTAATAGTTTTGTTACTCACCATAATATCTTTTTCTTGTTTCGGAATAATCTCCGCCTCCTTTACCATGGTTTTTAAGCGCGGAGATCCAGTGCTTTGGCTTATGTCGGGCCTGGTTACATTTTTCGGCGGAGTTTTATTTCCTGTCAGCGTCTTACCAGAATATCTTCAGGTAATTTCTTATTCCATCCCGATTACCTATGCGCTTAGAGCCTTGCGTTTCGCCCTGCTTAAAGGTTATTCTTGGGATATGCTATCAGGCGATATAATTGTGCTTTTGGGTTTCTGCCTGGTTTTGCTGCCGATTAGCATGATTATATTTCGCTGGGCTTTAAGGCGGGCTAAGACAAAAGGTACTTTGGCTTTTTATTAAAAATCCTTCCCAAAAGTAAGAATCTAATCATAAATTCCTTTAATCTATGAAGATACCAATATAAGATAGCGCCGCGCTTTTTAGGCAGATTATAGCGATAGGCTATATAGTCTAGAGGAGGGAAGAAAATCTTTTTTGCGTAGCGTATCAATTTAACCATATCTTTTGGCCATAGGGAAAATTTGCCGAAAACAAGGCATAGGCTGATTATCGGGTTTGGATTAAATATATTTTCCGGCAGTAAAAACAAGGGATATTTGAGGCTATAGAAAGCGCTAAAAATTTTTTCTTTAACAAAGGAAGGCTTAAGCTCATCTAAGACTTCTTTTGGCAAACCGGCGCTTAATTCTTTGTTTAATATAAGCAAGCTATTATATAAAGCAACTGTTATTTTCTTCTTTTTGGCTTTTACGATTATTTTCCCCCAGTCGATATCCTTGCTATAGGTATTGATCAGTTCCCTCAGATCACAGAACCAGAGCAGGTTTCTAAAACCCACATTAATCATACGGCTGGATAAATATATGATTTGATCCTCAACTGATAAACCAAGAGTTTCAATATTGTTTATTTTAATAGATATCGCCTCTTGCCAGTAATCTGATGAATCAAATTCCGGAAAGTCTAGTATGAAAAGATTGAATTTGAATTCAATTTTTGTATCGCGCGCGTTCCTGTAACAAAGATGCCAGTCGGCGGGGGATCCAAGAGTATTCTCTAGCTCAAGCAAGTCCTTCTCGGCTTTGAAGCCCAGTTTATCTAACACTTTTTTAATTTTAGGCCAATCCTGTTTTTTGACTAAGATATCAATGTCTTTCATCGGTCGCAGGGAGAAATCTCCATAAAGCTGTTCGGCCAAAGAGCAGCCTTTTAAGACAATTATTTTTACTGCAAGGGAATTTAATTCTTTGAGTAATTTAGATAAGTCATCATAAATCGGGGCGGTTTTAAGGAAGCTTTCGGTATAGGTGTTTTTTAGCCTTTGAATTATCTCCTCTGGGGTATAATCTTGTTTGATTTTTGATAAGTTAATAAAAACGATTGGAGCAACCGAATTATATTCCGCAAGCCAGGCGAATTTATCCCAGTCGATGTCTTTCTCGGTTGCTTCTTCTATGAATTTTATATCTTCATTGCGTAATTCCTTTTTAGCGCAGATTTTAAGCAGCTCTTTTTCCAAAAGAAGCGAGCTTTTCCTGAATTCCAATATATTCCGGTATTCGGAATTTATAATAAGGGCGTAGATTTTTAAGAATTTGCAAACGATAGGAGAGGGAATCTTTATAGAAGAATTTTTATCCTTAATATGAAGTTTTGATAGCAGGATTTTTCCGAGGATATTATTTGTTGTTTTCCACTTTTTTGTTTCTAGATCGATTTTGTTTCCATTCTTGTCAATCATGACTATTTTACCCAGCAGCGCGTCGTTATTAATCGGGGCATCGATTTGCTTAGTATTATCGCCTTGAGTTATAAAATGGCTATTATCTTTTATATAGAGGAATCTATGGGCAATAATATGATCTTTTATTTTGTAGACTACGATATCGCCGCAAGATAAGCTGTTTACGGAGTATTCTTTGACAAAAATCCTGTCACCGGGTTGCAGAACGGGATGCATGCTGGAGCTGATGATTTGGAATTCCGGGTGTAAACCTTTTGACAGGCCGTCTTTAAGAAGGAGGGCAATAGCATCTTGTTGTGTTAAATCACGCGTATTCATATCAAAATTATATTATATTTACCTATGGGCGTCAAACACCAATAAACATAATGATGAATTGACACATTCGGCCCAAAAGTATCTTTTGGGCTCTCAGTGTCAACGCTGAAGTATATCTATCCTTTAGGTGTTTCTTTAATTATACGAACGTGTTGACAATAAGCCCTGCAAAGTTATAATAAACAATCATGAAACAAAAGATACTAAAACACATTAGAAAAGCCAATGCCTATATTTCCGGAGAAGACTTAAGCAGCGTTTGCGATATTTCTCGTGCAGCCATCTGGAAACATATCCAGGAATTGAGACACGATGGTTATGATATTGAAGCCGTGCCCAATTTGGGCTATAGGCTAGTTTCCTCTCCGGATAAATTGCTTCCTGAGGAGATTAAATTCGGGCTTGATACGAAGATCGTAGGAAAGAATATTTATCATTATGATGTAGTAAGCTCTTCGATGGATACTGCTTTTAAATTGGCCTTGGAATCTTCGGATGAAGGGACTGTGGTCTGCGCAGAATCGCAGCATGCAGGAAGAGGCAGATTAGGCAGGTCATGGGTTTCCCCTAAATCAAAAGGGATATACCTATCGGTTATTCTTAGGCCACATTTTTCACCTAACGAAGCCCCCAGGCTTACTTTGCTGACTGCCTTGGCAGTTTGTGAGGCAATAAAGAAAATTACTGGTATTGACTGTCAGATAAAATGGCCCAATGATATCCTGGTGAACGAAAAAAAGGTGGGCGGAATCTTAACTGAGCTGAATGCCGAGATGGATAGGACAAAATTTGTTATATTAGGAATAGGCATAAACGTTAATACCAAAAAGAACTTCTTGCCGGCTAGGGCAACTTCCTTAAAAGAGGAGAAGTCCGAGGCAATATCCCGCATAGAATTGGTCAGGGAAATCTTAAGGCAGATAGACCATCTTTATCTAGTTTTTCAAAAAGAAGGGTTTGCCGCTATCCTAGAAAAAATTAAACATCTATCTTCAACGTTAAATAAGCGCGTAAAGGCGATCTCTCAAGGCAAAGAAATTGAGGGCCAGGCTACCGACATAGATAAAGACGGTGCTTTGCTTATCCGAAAAGATTCAGGTTTTCTCGAGAAGATTTACACCGGTGACATAATAAGGCTCAGGTAATTGTAAACTAATTTTCTAAAGCAAGTTGACAATTGACCCGCTTTTAATTATCATAGAAGCGGGTCGATTATTTTAAGATGAGAAAATATTTTTTTTATTTTTTTCTAATCTGTATTTTTGCAGTTCCGGGGAATATTTCCGCCCAGGACGAATTCCAGGAACTAGACAAAATAGTCGTCTATAAAACAGGGCTAGATCAATTAGGCCCAGGTCGAGTAATTACCGGAGAACAGATCAAAAACCTTCCGATTAATTCTATTTGCGAGGCAATAAGTTATTTAGGCGTTGATATTCAGAGCCGTTCTGCTTCCGAAGTGCAGTCAGACTTTTCTATACGAGGTTCGACATTCCAGGGCGTTTTGATTCTTTTAAACGGTATGCGCTTGAATGATCCTCAGACCGCCCACCATAATTCTGATTTGCCCGTAAATCTTGAAGATATAGAAAGAATCGAAATTTATCCCGGCAACTCAAATCTTTCTTTTGGGTTGGATAATTTTGCCGGCGCGATAAATATTATAACTAAGACCCCGCAAAAGACTAAATACACCTTGCGGTTGGAAACAGGAGAGCGCTGGGATAGGGCAGGTGTTTTTTCTTTTGAGAACAAGAAAAATAATCTTAGCAATCAATTTTCCATAAAACGGCAAGAATCTGATGGTTTCCGTCCGGGTACAGATTTTGAAATATCTACAGTTTCTTCACATCATATCTACGATTTTGAATCTGGGGATGTTCAGCTAGATCTGGGTTATAACCAAAAAGAATTCGGCGCATACGATTTTTATACTCCAGGAAAGGGTTATCCTTCAAGGGAATGGACCAAGACGGAATTCAGCGCGCTTAGCGCCAAACTGAACAAAGGTAAATTTACATTTAATCCCAGGATATATTGGCGCCGGCACTATGATAAATTTATGCTGGATGATACTCGTCCAAGTTTGTCTTTGAATCATCATGTGAGCGACGCATTAACCCAAGATTTTTCTTTATCTTTTCCTAGCGAGTTTTTAGGAGAGGTAAAGTTAGGCCAGGAGACTTCGCGGGAGAAGATAAAATCAACAAATTTAGGCAAACATGCGCGCGAAAGTTATAGTTTCTATCTGCAGAATGAAAAAATGATTTTTGAAGATTTGGTAATCAGCCTAGGCAATAGATACGATCATTTAGATAGCTTTAAACCGTATTTCTCGCCGCTCTTCTTAATCAAATATAAAATGGGCTCATCGGTTTTACATTTTCTAACCAGCCGCTCCATTCGTCAGCCTTCATTTACCGAACTTTATTATAACGATCCTACTACTCAAGGCGACGCCGGGCTTTCGGCCGAAGAGGCGCTAAATTATGAAATACGAATAATCCATAATCTAGAAAATAGAAATCAATTGGGATTTAACATTTTTTCTCGCCAAGAAAAAGATTTGATTGATTGGGCGAAATCTTCTGTCTCTGACGCAAAATGGCAAGCTAAAAACATTGGCAAGGCAAAAGTGCTGGGCCTAGAATTTCTTACCAATTTCGATCTTAAGAAAGCAGATCTATCTTTTAAATATACCTATATAAATAGGCAGATAGAGAACAAGGACCAATACATTCCTAAATATGGCCCTATAAGCTTAAGGCATCATTTAAACATGGGCCTTGATTATGATTTTTTGTCTACTAAACAAGCGATTAATTTTTCCTTCAAAAAAAGACCGGATAGAAATGGTTGGTTATTAGCTAACTTTAGGATCGCTAAAGATATAAAAAATGCTGAATTGTTTGTCAATATAGAAAATCTCTTTAATGTCGAATATCAGGAAATAGAAGGTATACCTCAGCCAGGAAGATGGATAAAATGCGGATTAAGAGTCCAATGGTAAGGTTGGGATAGTTGTGGTATAATTGCTCCGACCCCCGACGTATCGTCGGGGGTCGGAGTTCCGGCCTCCGGAGGCTCCGACGTTTTCAGTTCGGAGTCGGGACTCCGACGATTCTGTCGGAGCTCCGACCTATCAAAGAGAGCGTCGGAGCAGAATCGTCGGGAAGCGTCGGAACTATACAGAAAAGAAGCCCCGTGATTTATGGGAGAGTCTTTACTTTAAATTTTCGTACAGACTGGAAGAAGAAAAATGATTAAAAAACGTGTTGTTGTAGCAATGAGTGGTGGAGTAGACTCCTCGGTAGCTGCCTGGTTGCTTAAAAAACAAGGATACGAGGTAATAGGAATAACTATGTGTTTTAATTTGCCTCAAGGAAGTCGCAAAAGGCCTTCTTGCTGCGGTATTGAGAGTATTGAAGATGCCAGGCGCGTAGCGGAAAAAATCGGTATTTCCCATTATGTATTGAATTTCGGCAAGGAATTGGAATCCAAGATCATTGATAATTTTTGCAGTGAATATCTTAAAGGCAGGACCCCGAACCCTTGTGTCAGATGCAATCAATTCTTGAAATTTGACTTATTGCTCAAAAAGGCTAGAGCTTTTGAGGCTGATTTTCTTGCCACCGGCCATTACGCCCGCATCGGTTATAGACGTAAAGCCAAGAGGTATCTATTGAAAAAAGGCAAAGATGGACAAAAAGACCAGTCTTATTTCCTATATAATATTAGGAAAGACGCCCTGCCGCATATTTTATTTCCTTTAGGCAATCATACAAAGCAACAAGTCAGACTAATGGCGAAAAAGATAGGGATAAAGGTTGCAGATAAGCCCGGGAGCCAGGAAATCTGCTTTATTAAGGAAGATTATCGCGACTTCCTGAGAAGTAGATTGGCCAAAACAGGCGTTAAGATAAAACCCGGACCTATAATAGATCTAAAAGGTAAAGTTTTGGGAACTCATAAAGGAATATGTTTCTATACTTTGGGGCAACGCGAGGGATTGGGTATTGCATTGGGCTATCGGGCATATATAGTTAAAATCGATAAATTAAAGAATGCAATAGTAGTAGGGCAAGAAGAAGATTTGTATTCCAAGGTTTTAGCCGCTGAGAGTCTGAGTTTTATAGGCATGGATTTTCCGCGCAAGCCGGTTAGTGTTAAAGCCAAGATACGCTATAACCATAAGGAAGCTTCCTGCAGGCTGGTGCCTTTAAAGAAAAATCAGATAAAAGTAGAATTCCTAGAGCCTCAAAGGGCGATAACGCCCGGCCAATCAGTTGTTTTTTATAGCAAAGATACTGTTTTGGGTGGCGGCTTGATTAAAAGCGCCCATCTTTAAACAGACAAAAGAGTTTTTGTCCTGGTAAAACAATTAAGTGGCGGCAAAATACGATATTTCTTGACATTTTTCCGATAATTTTGTATTATTAATTCACCAGCCAAAGTTATCAATAGGTATTTTCCCGAACTTATTATATCAAAGATAGTTATAAGATTGAAGAAAACGCTTTCTTGACAAAATAAATTCCGCGTGTTATACTTCAAGGCAATTATAAATTAATATATATTAATATAACCCTTCAAAAGAAAGGAATATATGTTTAAAAAGATTTTGTTCTTTGTTGTTATAGGCATTGTTTTGGGCATTACTTATTGCGCATTCGCGCAAGAAGAAGCAACGGGTTTCTACGCGCCCTTCTATTTTCCTTACACAGCGGAAAGCGACCAGTGGTTCCAGTCATTTTATCATCCATTTACCGCAGAAAAGAAAATGCTTGTTCCTTTCTTTGCTGTACGCCAGGAATTCGACGATAATATTTACTTGACAAGACATGACGCAACAAATGACTGGATCACCAATCTTCAGGCTG
>VGKH01000006.1 GCA_016867135.1 Candidatus Omnitrophota bacterium | reverse complement strand
TTACGACTGATTTCTTCTCGTTCTATGAAACTAAGCCTTTGGTACGAGATCATAAGCAACTCCTTTCTTCTGCTATAAAAGCTATTATAACAGATAAAAGTGTTGCATTAGATCCTTGAACCTAACCACTTCTAGCGTAAGTTAATGATAGAACAAGAGATAAATGGAAACGGTCCTGAGGTACTGAGGTACATTATCCGCATCGCGTGTATAAAAGAAAAAACAGTCATTTAATGTACGATGGTAAACATATATTTAAAGATATCGATGCCTTAAGAATGTTCTATAAAGATTTCGATATGATAATAAATGAAGCAACAAAGCATAATAAAGACCAAAAATAGTAGCCGCTTCGAATTTCTGGAAAATAGGTACGTGTCCCTGGAAATTGCGGAAATTCAAATATGAGTGCATGGTTTTATAATAAAGAAATAGAATCGCCCAAAAGAAGATTATGGAAGAACTATTGCTTAGTTGGGTTCGAGCTGTTACTTAAATCTGACCATTTTACTTATGGGGAAAATAAATTTTGGCCTCAGCCCTTTTTTTCTTCCAAGTGGACGTGGGTTGATAATGAATTAAGAACTGCGTATTTAGGAATTGGGGTGGAGTTTTATCTTAAGGGCGCTTATTTAAAGAACGGTTTTTCGATACAGCAAATCAACAAGCAATTTATCTTTCCGGAAAATATTGTGAAAATTGATAAGAATCAATTATTCAGAAAACAACATATTACTTTTTATCAAATGATTACAGGCCACAATTTAAATTTAATCGTAGACCAAAAAGAAATAGAGAAAACGAGATGCGGTCTGCTCATTGTTCAAGATTGGAGAAATACAGTTTTGCACTCCGTTAGGCTTACGAAGACAGTATCAAGTAAAGAATTATGCTTGGTAACTGATTCAGTAAATGCTTTGCATAATTTACTAATAAGACATGAAAAACAGCTGATAAGCAGTATAAAAAGAATAGCAAAACCCTGGCTTGAGGATAGATATCCAGATGGTAAATTTATGAAAACAGAACCTCCTTCGAAGAGAAGGAAACCCATGATTCCACCTTCTGTAGAAGAGATAGAGAAGTTACTCAAAAAATACGATCCTGATTCCAGGATCAACCCAAGACCAGGTCCTGATAACTTAGTTTAAGTAAAAAGTGAGAAGTAAAAAGGAAAAACCACAAGGTAAAAGTCAAAACTTTTGAATTTTGACTTGTGCTTTTTATTTTTTCCTTTTAAGTTTTTACTTAAAATATTTAGAAAGATAGGGATTTATAAATGTTGTTTTTCAGAAAAAAGAAAATCGGATTAGTTTTAAGTAGCGGCGCGGCGAAGGGCTTGGCGCATATCGGCGTGATTAAGGCATTGATAGAGCGAAAAGTCCCGATTGATTTTATCGCCGGAAGCAGTATCGGTTCACTCGTCGGCGCATGCTATGCCAAAAACGGCAGTATCGTCGAGTTTGAACAGGTGGTCTTGAGGACCGACTGGCGCAGGCTTTTAGAGCTGGCTGATTTTAATCTGGCGCTTTTATTTAAAGGTTTTGTCCAGGGCCAAAAGGTAAGGGAATTATTAAAGGCGATTATCGGCGATGCCCAGTTTAAGGATTTAAGAATCCCCTTAGCGGTTATGGCTACGGATTTGGATTCCGGAGAAGGCGTAGTAATAAAAGAAGGCTCGGTCCTTGAGGCGGTAAGGGCAAGTATTTCAATACCTGTGGTATTTACGCCGATTAAAATCGGGGGGAAATTTTTAGTTGACGGCGGGATCCTCAATCCTGTGCCGATAAAATTAGCCAGGGAAATGGGCGCTAATTATATCATTGCCAGCAACGCTGTGCGGGTTGCCAAGAAAACAAAGAGCCGGACAAAAGATAATGCTGCAAAACATGCGCAAGTTTCTGCGAAAGGGAATGTCTCGGAAGTCAAAACCGGGATTATTGAAGATATCTATCATAAAATTGATTTGTTAGCGCAGGATTCCAGCGGCCCGATGAAGAATTTAAAAGGATTTTTGGAGAGTTTTCAAGCAGCAAAACCCGCGCACGTCCATGAAACAGATGCAGACACGCCCAGCATATTTAGCGTTTTGACCCAGGCGATTGATTATATGGAAAATAAAATCGCCCAAGGGCAGATCAAGGATGCGGATATCATCATCTCACCGGACGTGGGCCATATTGATACGCTGGAGTTTTATCGCGGCAAAGAGGCGATTGATAAAGGATATGAGGCGGCCAAGCTAGCGCTTAGCGGGGTGAGGTTGTGAAACAAGGTGCGCCCTCTGGAAAGGAAAAAGTGAGAAGTAAAAAGGAAAAAGTACAAGGCAAAAGTAAAAAGTATAGAACTTTTGACTTTTTAGTTGTGGTTTTGCCTTTTTCCTTTTGACTTTTTACTTTCAACATTAATATACGAACTGTTGACGAAAATCTCAAGTTATGATAGAATTTGTTGTTATTCGGATGAAAGCTATTTTTGAACACAGATAGTCACAGATTTATAGGGTTTCGTTAAAAAAGGTTTGGGTTTCGGTTGAGTATCGTCTAAAAAAGTCAGCGTTAATCGTCTATCGTCAAAAAACGACAAACGAAACCTACAACGATTTACGATACGTGGCCGATGCCGAAACCGATAAACTATAGACGTAAAATAATATCTGTGTTAAAGAAGTTGTTTTTCTAACTACTATGAGCAAGATAAACTTACAAAAAATCAAGACTTATTCACTCGGCCGAAGGCAAAGCAAGGTCAATGTGGAAGATTTTGCCTCTATCTACAAGAAAGGCAATAGCTTCCGCAAATTTTATCAGAGCTTGCCCAATGTTTTAAAGGCGCAGGATTTACGTAAAGTCGTATCTGCCGTTGTTGAGTCTAGAAAGAAGAAAAAACCAGTGATTCTGATGATGGGCGCGCATGTAATTAAATGCGGCCTAAGCCCGGTAATCATTGATTTGATTGAAAGAAAAGTCATCACTGCTATTGCCTTAAATGGCGCCTGCATCATCCATGATTTTGAACTGGCGTTTATGGGAAAGACTAGCGAAGACGTGGATAAGGCAATCCTCGACGGGTCATTCGGCATGGCAGATGAAACATCGCGATTTATTAATGAGGCGATTAAGTCTGCTGCCCATGCCAATACCGGAATCGGAAAATCCGTGGGCAAGGCAATTGAGAAGGATAAGAGATTAAAGTTTAAGGACCTAAGCGTAGTTTACGCTGCTTATAAAAATAATGTGCCGGTGAGCGTCCATATTGCCATCGGGACTGATATCGTGCATCAGCATATGTCGTGCAGCGGCGCAGCAATAGGCCAGGCATCATTAAAAGATTTCCATAATTTTATCGCCGAGGTTTCTAAATTAGGCGACGGAGGAGTGCTGATGAATTTCGGCTCGGCGGTTATGTTGCCGGAAGTATTTTTAAAAGCTTTGACCGTGGCAAGAAACTTAGGATATAAGGTCAAGAATTTTACCACGGCAAACTTTGATATGATTTTCCATTACCGGCCGCAGCAGAATATCGTGCACCGTCCCACTCAAGGCACGGGTAAAGGATATTATATTATCGGCCATCATGAGATAATGCTGCCGCTTTTGGCGAGTGCGATAATTGAAGAATTATAACTACACCCTATACCCTAACCCCTATACCCTGGAGGATGTAGGGTATAGCGTTTAGGGTGTAGCGTATAGAAATAGCAAGATGAATAACTTAATAAAACTAGTTCACAATTTTAAAAAGGCAAAGATTCTCGTCATCGGGGATTTGATCCTGGATGAATTTATCTGGGGAAAGGCAAGCCGCCTTTCGCCGGAAGCTCCTGTTCCGGTTGTGCGCGCAGAAGAAAGAGAATATATTCCCGGTGGAGCTTGCAACGTATCCAGCAATATTACGAGCCTGGGAGCAAAAACCACGCTTTTGGGAGTGGTGGGAAAAGACCGTCGCGCGGAATATCTATTCGCGGAATTAAAGAAAAGGAAAATAGATACCAATGCGATTGTCCAGGATAAAAACCGCAGGACGATCTTAAAGACCCGCGTTATTGCCCAGCGTCAGCAGGTGGTCAGGGTTGACTGGGAGCAGACCGGCGAGCTGAGCAAAGATTCGACACGGAAAGTAGCCGGTTTTATTAAGAAAAATCTGAATAAGTTTGATGCGATTATCATTGAAGATTACGGAAAGGGCGTCATCACCGAAAATCTGTTGAAATACATAAGGGATGTGGCGGCGGGAAAAAAGATTATCACCGTCGATCCCAAGGAAGAGCATTTCAGTATGTATAGAGATTTAGGGATTACCGCCATAACTCCCAATAGAAGCGAAGCAGAAAATGCCATCAGGGATATCAAGATAAGGGACGCAGAAAATAAGTTGCATATTTATAGCGATAAGCTGCGTACTGCAAGCGATATTGACAGAGCAGGCAAGGAATTATTGAAATATCTCAATTCAAAAGCGGTTTTGATTACTTTGGGCGAACAGGGCATGCAGCTATTTGCCAAAGATAAGGCCAAATCCTTGAATATCCCTACGGTTGCCAGGGAAGTTTTTGATGTTTCCGGCGCCGGAGATACGGTAATCGCGGTTTTTACTCTTGCGTTGGCATCGGGCGCGAAATTGTTGGAAGCTGCGCATTTAGCCAATTACGCGGCAGGAATCGTCGTCGGCAAGATCGGAACCGCCACAGTCAGCCCTAAAGAATTAATTGAAAGGATCAGATAATAATCATGAATGTCGTGGGAATCATACCTGCAAGATACGCATCAACCCGTTTTGAAGGCAAAATCTTAGCAAATATTTTAGGCAAGCCGATGATCCAGCACGTCTGGGAAAGGGCAAAGCAATCCAAGATGTTGGATGATTTGATTATCGCCTGCGATGATGAAAGAGTCAAAAAGATCGCCGAAGATTTCGGGGCCAATGTTGTTTTGACTTCAAAAGACCATGAATCAGGTTCTGATCGGCTTACCGAGATCGTGCAGCCATTGGATGTAAAGATAGTGATAAACATCCAGGCAGATGAGCCGTTGATCCATTTTACAATGCTTGACAGCCTGGCGCGGGCGATCCTGGATGAGCCTTCAATAGCCATGGCAACATTAATAAAGAAGATTTCAAACAAAGAGGAATTAAACAATCCCAATGTCGTCAAGGTAGTCATTGACCGGAATAATTTCGCGCTTTTATTCTCGCGCGCTTCTATTCCTTATCTGCGCGATGAGAATGTTGACCAGGTTTATTATAAGCACCTGGGTATTTATGCTTACACAAAGGATTTCTTGTTTACCTTTAAGAATCTGCCCGAATCCAACCTGGAGAAGGCGGAGAAACTGGAACAACTCAGGGCTCTAGAGTCGGGTTATAAAATTAAGACTGTAGAGACCAGCATTGATACTATCAGCGTGGACACGCCGGAAGATTTGGAGTTGGTAAAAAAAAGATTAGCAGAAGAGCAAGTAGCTTAAAATGATGTTAAACCCTAAATCCGAAACCCTAAACTCTAAACAAATCACAAACTCAAAATTCAAAACCCAAAATTTTGAGTTTTGTGTTTGGAGTTTTGAGTTTATTTAGGGTTTAGAGTTTAGTGCTTAGAGTTTAATATTTATATTTTTTGGTTAGTTAAAATTAGGTACAAAAATGAAACAGATTAAAGTTAAGAATATAACAATTGGTTCCAAAGCGCCGTTTGTATTGATCGCCGGGCCTTGCGTGATTGAGGACCCCAAGGATTGTTTTGACACGGCGAAAGAAATCCAGAAGATTACCAGGAGCCTGGGCATCCCGTTTATTTTTAAATCCAGTTTTGATAAGGCTAATCGCACTTCGATATCGTCTTATCGCGGGCCGGGGTTATCTAAGGGATTAAAGGTTCTGAAAAAAATCAAAGACGAATTAAATGTGCCTATTCTTAGCGATATCCATTCGTCGGGGCAGGCAAAAGAGGCGGCCAGGGTCTTGGATGTAATCCAGATTCCGGCATTCTTGTGCCGCCAGACGGATTTGGTCGTCGCTGCGGCAAAAACCGGCAAAGTCATCAATATTAAAAAGGGACAATTTTTAGCGCCGTGGGATGTGGCGCAGATCATAAAAAAGATTGAGAGCGCGGGCAATAAAAATATTTTCATTACTGAGAGGGGTACTAGCTTCGGCTATAATAATCTGGTGAGCGACTTCCGCTCGCTGGTAATCTTGCGAAGATTCGGTTATCCTATTGTCTATGATGCGACGCATAGCGTACAGCTTCCGGGAGGGAAAGGCACGGCATCAGCCGGAGAAAAGCATTTTGTTTCCCATCTAGCAAGAGCGGCTGTGGCAGTAGGTTGCGACGGGTTGTTTGTTGAGGTGCATAAAAATCCCAAGAAGGCCTTGAGTGACGGGCCAAACATGATCACGCCTAAAGAATTAAAGACAATTTTAGTCCAGGCAACCGGGATAGACAGGTTCCTTCGATCTTTTAGGATTAAAAAATAGATTTAAAAAGGGACTTTTTGAACGCAGATATTCGCAGATTGCACGCAGATGGTCGCAGATTTATCTGCGTTAATCCGCGTTTGATTTGCGACAATCTGCGTTAAGAAAAAAATAAAGGTGATTCAAATGATACTAAGACGCGCGAAAGAAGTTTTGAAAATTGAGTCTGAAGCCATAAATTCTTTGATTAAAAGAATCGATAAGACTTTCGAGAAGGCAGTGGATTTGATTTATGCCTGCAAGGGCAGGGTAGTGGTTACCGGAATGGGAAAGGGCGGGATCATCGGCCAGAAGATATCAGCTACGCTCTCGTCGGTAGGGACTCCCAGCCTATGGATGCATTCTGTGGAGGCTATCCACGGGGACCTGGGCAGGGTGGCAAAAGAAGATATCGTAATCGTGATTTCCAAGAGTGGGGAGACCGAAGAGATAAGAGACCTCCTGCCTTTGCTTAAGAAGATCGGCACTAAGATTATCGCTTTGACCGGAAATACCAAATCCACTTTAGCCAAATACAGCAATGCTGTGTTGGATGTCAGCGTCAAGAAAGAGGCGTGTTCCCTGAATCTGGCTCCGACGGCAAGCACAACTGCGATGTTAGCCATGGGCGATGCCTTGGCGGTCTGCCTTTTAGATAAAAAGGGATTTAAGAAAGAGGATTTCGCCTTTTATCATCCCGGCGGGACATTGGGCAAGCAATTACTTTTGACCGTGGAAGATATCATGCGCATGAAGAAATCCAATCCGGTGGTTAATCAGGAAAAGAAAATCAAAGATGTTTTATTTGCCGTAACTAAAGCCCGGGCGGGTTCAGCCTCTATTGTTGACAACAGAGGCAAGCTTGTCGGCATATTTACCGACGGAGACCTCCGCCGGCATTTGGAAGTAGACGCGAATCTATCGGAGAAAAAAGTAAAAGAGGTAATGACCAAGAGGCCAACGGTTGTAACTAAAGAAACCTTGGCCGCTGAAGCTTTAAGGATTTTGCAGGACAGAAAGATAGATGAGGTTCCGGTAGTGGATAAAAACGGCCGGCCGATAGGACTATTGGATGTGCAGGACCTTTTAAAAGCAGGTTTGGTATAATAGAAAATTCGAAATTCGAATATCGAAATCCGAAACAAATCTTAAGGACCGAAATTCTAATAACAGAAACAAGTCGGTTTTGAAAATTCGAAAATTAGAGAATTCGAATTTGTTTCGTGCTTCGGATTTCGTGCTTCGAGATTAAAGGAGCCATTTGAATATTAGAGAAAAAGCAAAGAAGATAAAACTCTTGATATTAGATGTAGACGGCGTCATGACCGACGGGAAGATTGTCCTGGATGAAAACGGAAAACAGCTTAAATTTTTTGATGTCCAGGATGGTTTGGGCGTTGTCTTGTTAAAGAGGGCAGGGATTAATACTATTATTTTGTCTGCCCGCTATTCCCGAGTGGTAAGTTTTCGCGCCAAAGATATAAAAGTTTTTAAAGCTTATCAGAATTGCGAAGATAAGCTTGCGACTTATCAAAAAATCTTAAGACAATCGAAATTAAAGAACGAGAACGTTTGTTTTATCGGTGATGAATTGATTGACATTCCCGTCCTAAAAAGAGCCGGATTATCCGTGGCCGTCGCCAATGCCGCGCAAGAAGCAAAAAGAGTTTCCCACTACATAACTAAGCGCAAAGGCGGCGAAGGCGCAGTACGCGAGGCAATCGAGCTTATTTTGAAATCTCAAGGTAAGTGGAATAAAGTCATCAGCAAATATCTGAAATAATGCGTTTAATAATATTTGTGGTAGTTTTATTTTTCTTTTGCGCGACAGCTCATTCTCAGGATGCCGATCAGCAATTTTCGGAATTCAATCTTTCCGGCCACTCCAAAACTGGCGAGAAGACCTGGGAGGTAAGAGGCGAGACCGCCGACGTGCTGGAAGACTCGGTGAGGCTTAAAAACATTGATGCCGATCTCTATGGACAAGAAAAAGTTAATCTTAAAGCACAGACGGGGAATCTGAACAAGTCTAGCGGAGATATGCACCTGGAAAGAGATGTCGTTGCCACAACCGAAAGCGGCTCAAGGTTAACGACCGATTCGCTGGATTGGAACCGCACATCTAATCTTATAACCACGTCTGACAATGTAAAGATTGAGCAAGCTAATATTGTTGCCACAGGAACCGGCGCAGAAGCGAATACAGATTTGAAAAAGGCAAGACTAAAAGAAGAAGTCCAGGTGGAGATTTCTTCTCAGGATGAAAACAAGAATTTAAATAGGACCGTTATCACTTGCGACGGACCATTGGATATTGATTACCAGAATTCTATGGCGGTGTTTAACGATAATGTGGTTGTCAAAGATGAACGGGGACAAATGTCGTCAAATAAAATGGAAGTTTATTTTGATTCACAGACCAAATCAATAGTCAAGATTGTGGCTAAAGGCAATGTCAGGATTTTTAGAGACGGGAACGAAAGCTACAGCCAGGCAGCTGTCTATACTGCCGTTGATAAGAAAATGACTCTTATAGGACGGCCGAGATTAATTCTTTATTCGGAAGAAGGAGTTTTAGATAATGCGGCTTTTGGAAACTAGCGGCTTAGCCAAGACCTACGATGGCCGCAGGGTGGTAAACGGAGTAAGCTTTTCAATCAAAAGAGGAGAGATCGTCGGCCTGCTTGGCCCTAACGGAGCCGGGAAAACAACGATATTCTATATGATCGTAGGCATTATTCCGGCTGAAGAAGGCAAGATATCCTTTGATCAAAAGGATATCACGCGCCTGGCTATCCACGACCGTTGCCGTTTAGGTATGGGGTATTTGCCTCAGGACGCCTCGATCTTCCGCAAGCTCTCTGTAGAAGACAACATCCTGGCAATTTTAGAAACTTTAAACATTACCCGGGCTGAAAGGCGCATAAGATTAAAGAAACTATTGAGTGAATTAAATATCGCGCATCTTGCAAAAAATAAGGCCTATACACTTTCCGGCGGAGAAAGAAGGAGGCTGGAAATAACTCGCGCATTGGTGACCAATCCGTCGTTTATACTTTTGGATGAGCCGTTTAGCGGGATTGACCCGATTATCGTAGCCGATGCGCAAGAAATAATAAAAGAACTAAAAGCCAAGGGATTAGGTATTTTACTTACCGATCATAATGTCCGGGAGACACTTTCGATTACAGACAGGGCTTATCTGATTGCGGAAGGGAAGATTTTAATCTCTGGCAGCGCCGAACAATTGATTAACGAGCCCAAGGCGCGCCAGATTTATCTCGGAGAAAAATTTAGGATGTGAATGACCCCGACGTGACGTCGGGGGAATTCACCTCCACACCAATTCTAGAAACAGCGTGATATTAAATTGTGTGGGTAGGGAATAGGACAAAGCGTTTTTCTATGAAACATACCCCTTTGCTAAAATTGGTGTGGGGGTTTATTGAAGTGAGGACACGTTAAGATGAATACATCTGTCAAGAAAATTGATGCCTGCAAAAGAGAAATGATCATTGATATCCCCAAAGATGTCGTGGAGAAGAAATTTGATGAAATCTATAAAATGATCCAGAAGAAAGCCCAGATTAAGGGTTTTCGCCCCGGAACCGCACCGCTGCATTTGGTCCAATCAGAACACGGCCAATTAGCGAAAGAAGAGGTCCTAAAAGATTTGATCCCTAATTCTTATAAAGAAGCCCTGGAAAAAGAGAATTTAATGCCGGTAAATTTACCCGAGGTCTCTGATGTGTCGTTCAAGGATGGCGGGCTTTCGTTTAGGGCTTCCTTTGAGGTCGTGCCGGAAGTAAAAATCAAGAAATACAAGGGTGTTGAGGTAAAAAGGAAGAAAGTCAGTGTTACCGACGAGGATTTGAAAAAGAGTTTTGAATTCATCCGTAAATCACAGGGCTTGGATGATAAGACTCCGATTGATGATTCTTTTGCCAAAGGACTGGGCTATCCTAATCTTAAAGAATTAGAGGAGACGATAAAAAGCCAGATGGAGCTTTCTAAGCAACAGGAGGCGAGAAACGACGTAGAAAATCAAGTAGCGGAACAGTTGCTTAAGAATTCTGAATTGGAAATCCCGCAGAGCTCTTTAGCCAAGCAATTAGATTATTTGGTAGAGGATACAAAACATCGCATGGCTCAGCAAGGAGTCAAAAAAGAGGAAATTGAATCTAAAGAACAGACTATGAGGGAGAAATTAAAGCCGCTAGCGTTAAACGATGTTAAATTATACTTTATCCTGGATAAAATTGCGGAACTTGAAAATATAAAGGTTGGCAAGCCGGAACATAAAACGGCAAAGGTCATGGAATTTTTATTAAAGGAAGCCAAATGGCAGGAAGAAGGAGGGGCTTAATATGGACGAGAGAATGCAAACCCTGGTACCGATAGTCGTGGAGCAGACAGGCAGGGCAGAGAGGGCATATGATATCTATTCGCGCTTGCTTAAAGATAGAATTATTTTTGTCGGGACTCCCGTAGATGATAATGTGGCAAATTTAATTATCGCGCAGATGCTTTTTTTGCAGATGGAGGATGTGAATAAAGATATAAATCTTTATATTAATACTCCAGGCGGTCTTGTGACTGCGGGATTAGCTATTTATGATACGATTCAGTTTGTTAAGCCCGATGTCTGCACTTACTGCGTGGGCCAGGCGGCAAGTATGGGCGCGCTTCTTCTTGCCGCAGGCACAAAAGGCAAGCGCTATGCGCTTCCGCATTCCAGGATTATGATTCATCAGCCATGGGGCGGCATTCGTGGCCAGGCAGCAGATATATCTATCCAGGCTAAAGAGATTTTGCGCTTAAGAGATAAGATTAACGAAATCCTTGCCCAACATACTGGCAAGCCTTTGGAGAAAATCCAAAAAGATACAGACAGAGACTATTTTATGTCTCCGGAAGAAGCAAAAGAATACGGATTAATTGATGAGGTAATCGCATCAACCAAGAAAAAGTGAGGTAAGAAAGTGGAACAGCGTTTATTGACACCGGGGCCGACGCCGATACCTCCACAGGTACGCGAGGCATTAGCAAGACCGATTATTCATCACAGGACATCGCAATTTCAACAGGTCCTCAAGGAATCAGAGCAAGGTCTAAGAGAGATTTTTCAGACTAAAAATGACGTGTTTATTCTCGCCTCATCCGGAACTGGAGCGATGGAAGCAGCAGTGGCTAATTTACTTTCTCCCGGCGATAAAGCCATAACTATCCAGGGAGGAAAATTCGGCGAGAGATGGACTGAGCTTTGTAAAGCCTATAAAGCTGTTTCCATAGTCGTGGATGTTCCTTGGGGAAAAGCAGTTGATCCCAAGGTTATAGCTGAAAAGTTAAATGCCGATAAAGATATTAAGGTAGTATATGCCACTTTAACCGAAACCTCGACCGGCGTTGATACCGATATAAAGGCGCTGGGCGAAGTGGTGAGAAATACATCCGCCTGTTTAGTAGTCGACGCAATAAGTGGTTTAGGAGCAGTTGATATCCAGACCGATAATTGGGGAGTAGACGTAGTAGTTTCCGGTTCCCAGAAAGGTCTTATGCTTCCGCCGGGTTTGGGATTGATAAGTGTTAGCCCTAAAGCTATGAAATTAGTCGCAGAATCAAAATCGCCAAGATATTATTTTGATTTGAAAGCCGCCAAAAAGGCATTAGATAAGACCGATACGCCTTGGACTCCGGCGATAGGGCTTGTTATCGCCTTAAATGAGAGTATAAAGATTATGCAGAAAGAGGGCTTGCAGAATATTTTCAAGCGTTGCAAACTTATGGGAGAGGCAATCAGAAGCGCAGCAAAAGCTTTGGGATTTACGCTTTTTGCCGATGCCAATTGTATGTCCAACGCTGTAACCGCGATAAACGTTCCTGTGGGTCTCGACGGAGAGAAGATGGTAGAGACCATGAAGGATAAATATGGCGTTACCATTGCCGGGGGACAATCGGAATTAAAAGGAAAGGTTTTCCGCGCAGCCCATATGGGTTACATAAATAAGGATGATATAATTTTAGCCCTGACCACGATGGAGACGGTTTTGGATGAAATGGGATATTTTACACAGCATCCGAACATCAAAAAGGGGAGCGGAGTCGCAGCTGCAAAAAAGGTCTCAGGCTAATTCAAAACAAAATTTCAGGACGGAGGGAAAGTTTAATGAAGGTTTTGATAAGCGATAAACTATCGGATGAGGGAGTGCAGATACTTAAAAAAGAGAAAGAGCTTACGGTTGATATTAAGACCGAACTCAAACCCGAAGAATTAAAGCAGATTATCAAGGATTATGATGCGCTTGTGGTAAGAAGCGGGACAAAAGTAACTAAAGAGATAATTGATGCCGCTAGCAATCTTAAAGTCATCGGCCGTGCCGGAGTGGGATTGGACAATGTAGATTTAGAAGCAGCTACTGCCCGAGGCATCATCGTCATGAATACGCCGGGAGGAAATACTATTTCTACCGCCGAGCATACTATGAGCATGATTTTATCTTTATCAAGAAGCATCCCGCAGGCATGCTCATCCCTAAAAGCCGGAGAATGGAAGCGTTCAAAATTTATGGGCACTGAGCTCTACGGCAAGGTTTTAGGCATTGTGGGCTTAGGAAGGATAGGCTCAGAGGTTGCCAAAAGGGCGTTATCATTCGGGATGAAGGTTATTGCTTTTGATCCCTTTATTTCTCTTGAAGTAGCAAAGCAGATGGGCGTAGAAGTCGTGGAATTAAAAGAAGTTTTATCCCGCGGCGATTACATCACGATACATACTCCTCTAAGCGATGAAACAAAGCATCTGATTTCCGATAAAGAGTTTGCGCTTATGAAACCAACGACAAAGATTATTAATTGCGCCAGAGGCGGGATTATCGACGAGCAGGCTTTGGCTAAAGCCCTTGAGTCAAAGAAAATCGCCGGAGCTGCAATCGATGTCTTTGAAAATGAGCCACCGACCGGCTCTCCTTTATTGAAGCTGGACAATATAGTCTTGACTCCGCATTTAGGGGCATCTACCGAAGAAGCGCAGGTAAATGTTGCCATTGAAGTTTCCGAGGCGGTAAGAGACGCGCTTTTAGGCAGGGGTGTCAGAAACGCGGCAAATTATCCTTCGGTTGATCCCCAGACTTTCAAAGTTTTGGAGCCCTATATTAATCTTTGCGAAAAACTAGGGCAATTGTCTAGCCAGCTGGCAGAAGGAAGGATAAAACAGGTGGATATAAATTATAGCGGTCCGATAACCCAGCAGAGGACTGAGCCTTTAACCATGGCATTGGTAAAAGGATTCCTTGAGCCGGTCGTCCAAGAGACGGTCAATTTTGTTAATGCGCTTAGCCTGGCCAAGGAAAGAGGGATAAAGATCCAGGAGGCAAAGTCTGAAACCGAGGAAGAATTTGTAAATTTCATTTCAGTGGATGTCTTGACTGATAAAACAAAATTGACTGTAGGCGGAACCCTTTCAAGCAATAATAAGCCCAGAATAGTAAAGATAGAGGATTATTATGTAGAAGCGATCCCGCAAGGTTATATGATAATCATCCATAATCAGGATAAGCCGGGTATTATCGGCGCCGTGGGAACATTGCTCGGGAACAATAAAATCAATATCGCCGCGATGACTTTTGGCAGGAAAGAAGCCGGCGGCAAGTCAATTTCCGTCATCAATGTCGATAGCCCGGTGCCGGCAGATGTGTTAGAGAAGATTAAAAAGTCTGAAAATATCATTTCTGCGAAGGTAATCAAGCTATAAAAAATTTGCGATTGGAGGGGCACGACACGATGAGGAAAGTAAATTTGCTTTTTATTGTTCTATTAGTGTTTTTAGCAATATATTTTTCTTTTTTTAAGAATATTTCTGCCCAAGATACGGCTTCAGGCTCCATACTAGGTTCTCAAATAACGGAAAAATTGGATAAGATACTAATACAACAAACAGAGATTCTAAAACAGATAGAAGCGATGTCCAAAGAGATAAAGGCCAGGTGCACAAGATAAATGAAAAAGCTAATATTTTTTACGCTTTTAGTTCTGTTAATTACAACTAATGTTTTTGCCGCTCCTCAAATCGCAGTTAAAGAAAAGACTTTTGAACTGCCTTTAATGGCGGAAGGCAAAGTCTATGGATATTCCTTTGTAGTGCAGAATTCTGGAGACACGGAGTTGGCAGTTGAGCCGTTAAGGGTGGACTGCGGCTGCGTTAAGATTGTTGAGCCTTCAGGGTCAGTTAAACTTGCGCCTAAAGAGAAATTAACTATATTGTTTCAATTTGATACAACCGGTTTCACAGGTCCGACGGTAAAATACATTTTCATTAATACTAATGATCCTAAACAGCCGCTTTTGACTATCAAGCTTTTGGCTGATATACGCCCCGAGAAAGCAGTTATTTTAGAGCGGTTTAAATCTTTTAGTTGGCTGACAATTGTCACGGCCGGTCTAATTGACGGTATAAATCCCTGCGCCTTTACAGTTCTCATATTCTTTATTTCATTCCTAGCATTCGCAGGTTATAACCGTAAGCAGACTGTAATTTTGGGATTATTCTTTATCTTAGCCGTATTTTTAACGTATCTGGGGTTGGGTCTGGGGCTTTTTGAATTCTTAAGGAGAATTGCGATATTTAATTTAGTGTCTCAAATTATTTACATCGTAGTTGCTATATTCGCTTTGATTTTAGGAGCAATAAGTTTGTACGATTGGTGGATTTTCAATAAGACCAAAGATGCCGAGAAAATAAAATTAAAACTTCCCGGGATTATCAAGAGGAAAATTCAAGAGACTATCAGAGAAAAGACAGATGACAGGAAAGACGCTACCAAAAGCAGGGATCTTATACGCTTGGCTTTTACTGCGTTAAGCTGCGGATTTATTGTATCAATCTTGGAATCTGTCTGTACGGGCCAGTTGTATCTACCGACGATAGTCTATATAATGAAGATGCCGGAATTAAAAACTAAGGCATGGATGTATTTGATGTTATATAATCTTATGTTTATCGTGCCTTTGCTTATAATATTCTTGTTTGCTTTATGGGGAGTAACTTCCCAGGTTTTTGCAAAATTAGCCCAGCGACATCTTGCGAAAATAAAATTACTAACGGCATTGCTTTTCTTTGCCCTAGGTTTGTTTCTTTTAATCATTATTAGATAGAGGTGGAATATGAAGAGTAGATTATTGCCGGCAATATTAGCATGTTTTGGCTTATTGTTTTCTTGTAATTTAGTATTCGCCGAGAAGATAGCCATAGTTTATACGGGAAATACATCTGCAAGTTTGTATGCTTGTCATTGCCCGGCAGCTCCCGACGGCGGGATTGCCCGTAGAGCCACAAAGATAAAACAACTTCGAAAAGACTATCCGAACATTTTATTGGTTGACAGCGGAAATTTCTTCGCTTCTGGCCTGCAAGATATTGATGCCACGACTCCCGAGATGGACAAGAAACGCACAGAGATCTATTTTAAGGGTATGGAAATCATGGGTTACGATGCCGTCAATATCGGTGCTGATGAGTTTAATTTCGGAAAGGATTTTCTTTTGGATAAGGTTAAACAAAAGAAAATTAAATTCTTATCGTGCAATTTGGATTTGCCTAAAGTTCAGGCTTATATGATTAAGAAGGTCGGCAAAATAAAAATCGGGATCATCGGTATCTCGCCTCTGGGAATAAAGACTGCCGGAGGTTTTGAATTCAAAGAGGATGCCTCGGAAGCATTGAAGAAAATCCAGGCAAACGTAAGTATCCTAAAGAAGAAAGTAGATATTATAGTATTATTGAGCCAGTTAGGAAAAGATCTGGATAAGCAGGTTGCAGAGCAAGTCGCAGGAATCGATATTATTATTAGCAATGAGACGGATATGAGCCTGCCTCAAAAGTTAAATTCTGCTATATATCTGACGCCTTTTCAGTGGGGTAGGACTTTGGGGCTTTTAGAGCTTGATGTAGAAAATGGCGTAATTACAAATTCCGTTAAAAAGAATATCCCTATGAGTAAGGATATCGCTGACGACGAAGAGATAAATTCTTTCTTACCTGCCTGCTTTAGAGATCCGGAATGTTATAAGCCAGGATTTATCGGAAAATGTAAAGATGCAGGAGAAAAAAATGCTGCCTGTGTTTATGAGCCGATTGCCAAGGTCAATTTGACTATAATAGTTCCTAAGATATGCAAGACTTGCAATATCCAAAGCACCCTGGATATGATCGGAACCCGCTTCCCTGTAGGAGAGGTCAATTATCTTGATAGCGAAAGTCCAAGGGCAAAAGAAATCATTGCAAAACTAGACGTTAACATGCTGCCTATTTATATAGTATCAAAAGAAATATCCAAGCACCCTAATTATCCATATTTTTCAAGCAGCCATACCGTAGTAGAAAGGGATAATTATTATTTTCTTAATCCTTTTATCGTCGGAGTATCGTATTTTCTAGATAGGCCTGTACAAAATAATAGGCTGGATTTATTCATAAGCCTGAGGGATAAAATTGCAAAGAAGACGCTAGAGAAAACTAAAGATTTGATTGGCAGGGTTGGTAGAAAAATCGATTTTAACATCCATTTCTTAGCCGCAGAAGATAATAAATTAGGTAATTTTAGCGCTCCATTCGGAGACGCTGAAATTGCAGAAGATAAACAAGCATTATGCGTCATGTCAATATACCCTAAAAAGATGTGGGAATATATGTTTTGTCATATTGATAACTTAGGCAAAGATAGTCTTTCTCTTTGCTCTAAGAGCCTGAGGCTAGATGCGAATAAAATAAAAAAATGCATTGAGTCGGAAGAATCAGTGGAGCTCTTAAGGGAGAATATTGGCTTAGTTGCAGAACTTAAAGTTTCCTATGGGCCTTTGTTTCTTTTGAATAATCAAGAAATATTCGGCGTCAAGGAAGATACTCCCGTGGAAGAGCTAGAGAAGATTGTAAAATAAAAAGGAGAAGCATATGAAGCCGAAGATTTATATCATTGATGTTACCAATCGAGACGGGGTTCAGACATCCAGAATCTGCCTTTCTAAACTGCAGAAGACCATGCTTAATTTGTATCTTGATAAGATGGGCGTTTTTCAGAGCGAATTTGGTTTTCCCGTTACAAACCATGAAACCAATTATCTGAACGCGAATCTGGAATTAGCAGAAAAAAAGGCCTTTTCTTATATCAGATTAGGGGGATGGTTGAGGGCAACCAGCGATGATGTTCAGGCCGCTTTTAAACTCGTTCCGAAATTAAATCATTTAAACCTTTCGATATCTACTTCCGACCAGATGATTATGCATAAATTTAAGGGGAAACTTGATCACAAAAGCATACTTAAGGAGATGGCAGAGGCTGTGAAAAAAGCGAGAGAACTCGGTGCCGAGACAATCGGTGTCAATGCCGAGGATGCTTCCCGGACTAGGATGGAATATCTTATAGAATTCTCGCTTGCGGCAAAAGAGGCAGGCGCAGACAGGATTCGTTATTGCGACACTTTAGGTTGCGATAGTCCTTTTACAATTTATGACAGGTTAAGTCTGCTTGCCCAACAGGTGAAAATGCCTATAGAAGTGCATTGCCATAATGATTTGGGTTTAGTGGTGGCAAATTCCATAGCTGGAGCTAAAGCAGTCAATGATGCCGGCTTTGATACCTACATCAATACCTGCGTTAATGGTATGGGTGAACGCGCAGGAAATGCCGATTTGGTCAGCGTCATTTTAGCCATAAAATATGGCAGTGGTTTTAAAGGTGAATATATTTTTGATGAGAGGATTGATTTGAAGATCGCTTGGAAATTATGTAAATATGCTTCCTATGCATTTGGTGTGCCGATTCCCATAAATCAGCCGGGCATCGGTGCTAATGCTTTTGCGCATGAATCAGGAATACATGCCGACGGAGCCTTAAAAGACAGAAGAAACTACGAACTTTATGACTTTGAGGAATTAGGCCGCGGCGAGCCCGAGATTGTTGAAACAGGAAGAAAAATCACTACAGGGGAATATAGCGGTATCAAAGGTTTCAGAAATGTTTATGAAAAATTAGAAGTTGTTTTCAAGGATGATAAAGAGGCGGCTGAGATTCTGGAATTGGTTAGATACGCAAATGTCCATAATCAGAAGCCGTTGGTTGAGGAAGAGTTGGTCTTTATTGCTCAGCATCCTAAGGTAGCGAAGAATATTTTCACCATGTCACCGTAAGGGGTAAAAGAATGAATATTGCTATAGTTGGAGCGCAATGGGGAGATGAAGGCAAAGGCAAGATCATAGATATCTTGTCCAAAGATTCTGATTTTATCGTGCGTTATCAAGGCGGAAATAATGCGGGGCATACCGTTGTAGTCGGTGGTAAGCGATACATCTTTCACTTAATACCGTCGGCGATATTACGCAGCAATAAGACTTGCGTTATCGGGAACGGCGTAGTGGTTGACCCCAAGGCGCTATTGGAGGAAATCGAGGTAGTAAGAAAACAAAGAATCAAGGTAGATAAAACCAATCTGAAGATTTCGTTAAATTCACACATAGTTTTTCCTTACCACAGGGTTTTAGATAAGCTTAGGGAGGAAAAGGGTACAAATAAAATCGGTACTACGGGCAGGGGAATCGGTCCGTGTTATTCAGATAAGGTTTCAAGGAATGGCATCAGATTTGCCGATTTGCTTAACCCTGCAGTCTTCAGGCTAAAATTAAAAGATAACCTTAAAGAAAAAAATGAAATATTCAATAAAGTTTACCATTTTAAGACTTTTTCCTTCCAGGACATATATAAGGAATACTCAGGTTATGCCAGGCAATTAAAGGAATTTGCCTGCGATACAGCCCTGCTTTTGAATAAAGCCGCCAAAAACGGCAAATCCATTTTGTTTGAAGGCGCGCAGGGGACTTTCCTGGATTTAGATTTCGGCACTTATCCTTATGTAACATCATCTAATTCAATCTCCGGAGGGCTTTGTGTCGGAACGGGAGTCAGCCCGGATAAGATTGATAAGGTAATCGGCGTGGTTAAGGCGTACACTACCCGCGTGGGAGAGGGGCCGTTTCCAACCGAATTTACTTCAGGTCTTATGGATAAGATCAGGCAAAAAGGAATGGAATACGGAGCAACCACAGGCAGGCCCAGAAGATGCGGCTGGTTTGATGCCGTAATGGTAAGATATGCGATTACGATTAATGGTATTTCGGAATTGGCCGTAATGAAACTGGACGTATTGGATAACCTAAAAACCATAAAAATCTGCACCGCCTATAAATTTAAAGGTAAAGTATGCAAAGACTTTCCTTTGGATTACGAAGTCATGCAGAAGGCAACTCCCATATACGAAGAGCATCCCGGATGGCAGGAGCCAATAGCCAAAGTCGCCACGTATAGGCTTCTGCCGTTGAATGCTCGCAAGTACATAGAAAGATTAGAGAAGATTTCCGGTGCCAATATACGCTATGTTTCCATAGGTTCAAAAAGGGAAGATACGCTTTTGCGTACTAAATAATAAGTCCTTGACTTTGAGAATGGGTTGTGTTATTGTTAAACTTATCCAAAAAAGCCAAAAAAAGGAGGTTAGCTATGAGTAGTCGCATAGCAAGGTTTTTTCATCTATTTGTAATTATAATAATTAGTTTGGGATTAGTGGGTTGCACCATAATATTCCAAAAGGGGAGACGTTCGGATATCGAACGGATCGGCGCGTTGGAAGACCAATTAAGCCAGTTAAAGAGCACGAAGTCGCTCCTGGAAGACAGACTTAGGCAGGAAATCGCCGACAAGCAAGTTCGTTTAGAGTTAACCGACAAAGGGCTGGTTATTACCTTTGTAGCTGAGGTTCTGTTTGATTCCGGGAAGGCTAAGATACGCTCAGAGGCTTACTCCGCGTTAGATAAAATTGCTGGTGTTATACAACAGGAAGTACCTAATATGGAAATCGGCATAGAAGGTCACACCGATAATCAGCCTATCAAATATTCTGGCTGGAAATCAAATTGGGAATTATCCAGTGCCAGGGCAATGAGTGTTTTGCATTATTTAATTGACAAAAAAGGATTAGCTCCTGAGAAAGTATCTGCTATTGGTTGTGGAGAATTCAGGCCTGTAGCTCCAAATGATAATCCTGAAGGCAGAAAAATGAATAGAAGAGTTGAGATAATAATTCTGCCGAAGTTTGTTAAAGCAAGAGGCGCCGAGAAAGCCATGACCCCGAGCGCATTAGAAGAACCAGAAGAGAATTTAAAGTAAATTTCTTTTCCTAGATTATTAGATTAGAGAGGGGGATTAAACAAGTTATATGTTGGATGAACAGCTTAAAGATAGGATTATGATTGCCCTCGTTATTTTAACTATCATGTGTTTAGTATTGGCAATTAGTGCAAGCATATCTTCCCAGAATAGCAAGAAAGCTCTTCAAAAAGAGATGGTATTGCGCCTGGAAAACGAAGAGAAATTGGTAAATTTAACTCCCAAAATGGAATCAATTGAAAGCCAGCTTAAGAATGCCCAGGCGAACATCGAAGGTTTGAATAAGCAGTTGGAGGACCAGAATTTAATAAATCAAGAACTAAGGCTGGAGCTTGAGAAGATGACAAAGCTGAAGCAGGCGCTTGAGAACAATTTAAAAGAGGCCTTGGTTAGATGCCGGCAGTAACATCTCAAATTCTATGATTTTTTCATTTTATTAATCTTTCTAATTACACTTAAGTCATTTTTCATAAATGGGGGATAGATATCCCCCATTTTAGTGAAAGCTAATAAATTATACAAAACGGATATATGGAGACTTTACCTCAGCATATAGCAATAATCATGGACGGTAATGGCAGATGGGCGAAACAAAGAGGCCTGCCTCGCGCAGCCGGACACAAGGCAGGGATTGATAATTTTAAGAAAATAGTTAAGGTAGCCAATGAAATCGGCATCAAGTATTTAACCTTGTTTGCTTTCTCCACAGAGAACTGGAAAAGGCCGAGAAGAGAAATCAGCATGTTGATGGGAGCCTTAGAAAGATTCCTTGATAGGGAGCTAGCCGAGTTAAATAAAAATAATATTAGATTGAGAGTTATCGGAAGGGAAGATCCAATCCCGAAGAATATCATCGAGAAATTAAGAAATACCCAAAAACTTACTAAAAACAACACCGGGCTTACCTTAAACTTAGCTCTTAACTATGGGGGAAGAACCGAGATAGTCGACGCGGCTAAAAAGATGACAAAATCAATATTAATGAAAAAAAACGATATTGAGCAGATTAACGAAGATAATTTTTCTGAATTCTTATATACCGCCGATACGCCAGACCCCGATCTTTTGATACGCACCTCTGGGGAAATGCGTATCAGCAATTTTCTTCTCTGGCAGCTGTCCTACGCAGAGCTTTATTTTACCAAGAAATTCTGGCCTGACTTCCATAGAGAAGATTTATTAGATGCGATTAAAGATTTTCAGTCAAGACAAAGACGTTTTGGGGATATAGTATCAAAATAGAGATATGTTGACAAAAAGGATACTGAGCTCAATTTTCTTAGTAGCGATTACGATGTTGGCCATTATCTATAAATGGTTTTGCCCTGTCTTTGCAATTTTTTTGATTGTTGGAGGGCTTTATGAATTCTTCAAATTAATCGAAAGACAGGGCATTTACGTATATAAATATTTTGGCATGGCAATTGGAGTAATTATCCCTCTGTCTATTACTTTTAGATTCGAGCTTACCAAGAATTGGGAATTGCTTTTTATAGTTTTAACGTTATTAGCTATTTTTCTTTTGCAGTTTACCAGAAGAGAAGAATCTCAAGCGGTGGTGAGTATTTCAACTACGGTATTCGGGATTCTCTACATAGCGTGGTTTTTTAGCTTTATCATAAAATTAAGGTTTTTGCCTTATGGAGCTAATTTAGTTGCGGCTATAGTGTTGATTACAAAATTTGGGGATATTGGGGCCTACCTTATTGGTTCGCGCTGGGGAAAGAGGGCCTTGATTCCTCGGATTAGTCCAAAGAAAACGGTAGAGGGGGCTATTGCCGCTATTGTTTTTTCTGTTTTAGCCGCGTTAGCCAGTAAATCATTCTTGCCAGAAAAGGCAGTTTTCTCCAATTTTCATTTACTTGCCTTGGGAATGTTTTTCGGTATTTTGGGTCAACTTGGCGATTTGTCTGAATCGTTAATAAAACGTAATTGCCAAGCAAAAGATTCTGGAGCAATCTTCCCCGGGATTGGCGGGGTTTTGGATGTGATAGATAGCCTTTTGTTTACTATCCCGGCTTTCTATTTCTATATGAGTACGGTGCTAGCATGAAAAATATAGCAGTTTTGGGTTCGACTGGTTCCATCGGACAAAACACATTGGATATTGTCTCGGAATTTTCCGACAGGCTTAAAGTAATAGGGCTTAGCGCTTATAATAATATAGGATTATTAAGAAGCCAAATTAAGGATTATAGCCCTGAATACGTTGCTATAAGAGAAGATAAGATTTCAGCCTTAAGAAAAGATATTAATGGCAGGATTAAAGTTTGTGATACAAATTCTGGTTTAAAGAATATGATCGCTTCCAAAGATATTGATTTGGTAGTTGTTGCCATCTCTGGAAGCAGCGCTCTTGAATCGGTCCTGGAAGCGATAAGGCAAAGAAAAACTGTTGCCTTGGCCAACAAAGAGGCTTTAGTTATGGCTGGCTCCATTATTATGAAAGAGGCCAAAAAATATAATACTCAGATTATACCTATCGACAGCGAACAGAGCGCGATATTCCAGTGCCTTCAGGATAGAAACAAAAAGGAATTAAAGAAGATTTATCTGACTGCTTCCGGAGGGCCTTTGGTTGATGCGCCAGTTAGCAGATTAAAGAATATTTCTGTTAAAGAAGTTTTAAAACATCCACGCTGGAAAATGGGCAAGAAGGTTACGGTAGATTCAGCCACATTAATTAATAAAGGCTTAGAGTTGATTGAAGCCATGTGGTTGTTTGATGTTAAGCCGGAACAGATAGAAATTCTTATTCATCGGGAAGCTATCGTGCATTCTATGGTAGAATTCATTGACGGTTCAATTATCGCCCAGCTGGGAGTTACCGACATGAGGCTCCCTATTCAATACGCTCTTACGTATCCGGCGCGCTGGAAGGGAGTATTAAAGTCTTTAGATTTTAAAAGCCTCAATCTTGCTTTTGATAAGCCGGATTTTGACAAATTTCCTTGTTTAGGCTTGGCTTATAAGGCAGCTAGGCTTAGAGGCACCGCGCCTTGCGTTTTAAATGCTGCAAATGAAATAGCGGTAGGAGCTTTTTTAGAAGAGAAAATAGGATATTTAGATATCTATAGGATTATAAATTCTGTTTTATCCAGGCACAAAGTTTTAAGAAATCCGGGTTTAAACGAGATTATTTCTGTTGATAAATGGGCAAGAGCGCAGGCTCAAAAACTGATAAACTAAAGCTATGTCATTTTTTATATTTATAATCGTAATAAGTATTTTGATTGTGATCCATGAGTTTGGCCATTTTATCGTGGCAAAATCTTTGGGCGTAAGGGTTGAGAAATTTGTCTTAGGCTTCGGCCCCGTATTGCTAAGTAAAAAGCGAAATGATACGGAGTACGCCATCGCCCTCATTCCTTTCGGTGGATATGTCAAAATGGCTGGCGATACTCCTGATGAATTTCAAGGCAATAAATGGGAATATTTTTCTAGGCCGCCAGGACAACGCGCTAGCATAGTGTTGTTCGGCCCAATATTAAATTATGTTTTGGCTTTTGTATGTTTTTGCTTAGTATTTTTTATGGGTTTTCCTTCGCTTACAACAGAAGTAGGCGAGTTAATGGATGGTTTCCCGGGTAAAGAAGCAGGGTTGTTGCCCGGGGATAAGATAACAAATATTGACGGAAAGAATGTTAAATACTGGGAAGAATTGCAGCAGATAGTTTTTAATAAGAAAGAGGGAAAATTAGATTTAACGGTTTTAAGAGCGAATAAAGAAATTAAATTATTTATTTTGCCCCAAAGAGATACAATCAAAAACATTTTCGGCCAGGAAGAAAAAGTCAGTTTAATCGGGATAAAGCCAAAAGAAGAATTCGTCCAAATAAAATATCCTCTCGGCAAGGCTGTTATTGAGGGGGCTAAGAAACTATTGTCTATGACCGGCTTGACTTACAAAGCTTTATATATGATGGCAACCGGCGGTATTTCTTTGAAGGAATCTGTTACCGGCCCCTTAGGGATATTCATTATAACTACCAAAGCCGCGGAAGAAGGTATCATATATTTAATTTATGTTGTGGCGATATTAAGCATGAGCTTGGCCATATTTAATTTGCTTCCACTGCCGGTTCTTGATGGCGGCCATATATTTTTATTATCTCTAGAGAAAATAAGGGGAAGGCGTCTTTCTCAAAATATAGATGATTGGATCAACCGGGTAGGCTTAGGGTTAATTGTTTTTATGGCATTGTTTGTTTTTTATAATGATTTGGTAAGATACGGCATAATCGATAAAATCGTAGGTTTTGTTAGTAATATAAGGTAGGGATTAATATGGGCTTGAAAATGAAATCCATAAAACACGATACTATATGGCGCAAATTTTTATTATCAGCTGTTCTTATGTCGCTGTTGCCAATATTATTATTGCTTTACATAGTTTATTTTGTTACAACCCCAAGAGGAGAAATCAATGCTGCCCAAATAAGATGGTTGATATTTTGGATAATGTGTTCTGCTCTGGCAGGATTCTGGATAACCAAGAATATGATTAAATCTTTTGTCCAGTTATCAAAGGGTTTTAAAACGGTTGCAAACGGTAACTACTCCGTTCAGCTGGAAAAAACCGACGAAGCGGGCGAAATTGACGAACTATCCAAGGCATTCAATAAAATAACATCAAGATTAGAAGATAATATCCGTGAGCTGCAAAGGTCTAAAAGGCTGATACAGGATATTCTTTCTCGCGTAGGCAGGGCAGTCGCTTCTTTTCAGGATATAGATAAATTCCTGGAGTTAATAGTTATTACTACTATTGAGACGATCGGCGCAAAAAATGGAAAATTGATGTTAACCGATGACGAACAGAGCGAATTAATTACTAAGATATCCGTCGGAAAAGAACAGATACAGAGCCATTCCTTAAAAATAGGCGAAGGCTTCCTAGGTTCTGTCGTGAAAAAAGGAAAACCAGTAGTATTGCCAAAATCTGAAAGTGGATACGGCGTTTCGGTTATCTGCGTGCCGCTTATTTATAGCAACAGAACAAACGGGATTATAGTATTAAATGACAAGTTGGATTCTACGGATTTCACAGAAGACGATCTTTTTATTCTTAGTGACTTAGCCAGCCACATTTCTATCGCTTTAGAGAATTATCGCTTAAGCCTGGATGTTGAGAAGACCTATATTGAAACTATTAATGCCCTTGCTATGGCAGTGGATGCCAGGGATCCGTACACAAGAGGCCATAGCAAGCGCGTGGGAGAATATTGCGAAAGGATCGCAAAAGAATTCGGCTTAGATGAAGATACCGTGAAGATGCTCAGGGATGCAAGCATAGTCCATGATATAGGAAAAATCGGAATACCCGATGAGATATTGCGTAAAACCACTCCTTTAACGAAAGACGAGTTGAAGCTTATCCAGCAACATCCATTAATAGGAGAGAATATTTTAAAGCCAATCAGGTCTTTTGAGAAGCTGCGTAACCTTATTCGTTTTCACCATGAGAGATTAAATGGTTCAGGTTATCCCGAAGGATTAGATGGGCAGGAACTATCCCTGCCTCTTAAGATAATGATTGTAGCTGATGCCTTTGATGCCATGACTTCTAATCGGCCTTATCGCCAGGCAATGAGCACGTTAGAAGCAAAAGAAGAGTTACGCAGGCACTCGGGAACTCTTTTTGATAAAGAAGTAGTTGAAAAATTCATCCAGATAATTTAAATGTCATATAAGCGAAGAAAAACAAGAGTTGTAAAGGTCTCCAATATTCGTATTGGCGGCGGGAACCCTGTATCCATCCAGGGCATGACTAAAACCGAGACTAAGAATGTTTCGGCAACCGTAAAGCAGATAAATCAATTAGAAAATATCGGGGCCGAGATTGTCCGTATCGCCGTAAAAGACATAGGCGATGCTAGGGCGATAAAAGAGATCAAAAAGAAAACAGGAATGCCTCTAGTCGCAGATATACATTTTAATTATCAGTTTGCTATCGAGGCGATTAAAAACGGCGTTGATAAAATCAGGCTTAATCCTGGCAATATTTACGAGCTCAATCAGATAAAAGAAGTAGTCGCTTGCGCAAAAGAATATAAAATCCCTATTAGGGTGGGAGTAAATTCAGGTTCGCTTAGGAAAAGTAGCAGTTCTTTAGTCAACTCAATGGTCAAAAGCGCTTTGGATTATATAAAGACCTTAGAGAGATTAAAGTTTTTTGATATTGTGGTGTCCTTAAAGGCTTCTGAAGTGCAAGATACTATTAGCGCTTATGAAAAATTAGCTAAACTTTGTGATTATCCGCTTCATCTAGGCGTGACTGCTACCGGTCCTTTGATACCCGGCACTATAAAATCAACGCTAGCAATCGGATCTTTACTTAAGGAAGGTGTCGGAGATACTATTAGGGTTTCCTTGACTAGCAGACCAGAAGATGAAATAATGGTTTCTAAGGAGATATTGCAATCGCTGGGATTAAGGAATTTTTCTCCGGAAATCATAAGTTGTCCGACGTGCGGCCGCTGCCAAGTAGATTTGATAAAGATTGTAAATCTCATCAAGAATAAAGTAGATGGCTCACCATCAAGAAATGGCAAGTCGTCAGCAAAGAAAATCGCCATAATGGGTTGTATTGTTAATGGGCCAGGCGAGGCAAAGCAGGCGGATATGGGCATAGCCTTTACCAGAAACCTAGCGCTTGTGTTTAAGAAAGGAAAAGTTATCAAGAAGACTTCGCAGAAAGATTCCATTGATTTTATTCTTAAGCAATTAGAAAAAGGATAGAGATATGTTTTGGTCAAAAGCTTTTATTCCTACTTTAAAAGAGGCGCCTCAGGACGCAGAGGCAGCGAGCCACAAACTTTTATTGAGAGCCGGAATGATTCGCATGCTTACTTCCGGAGTTTATATCTATCTTCCTCTAGGGTTAATGGTTTTAAATAGGATAGAAACAATAATTAGAGAAGAGATGGATGCATCCGGAGCGCAGGAATTGCTACTATCTTGTATTCAGCCTTTGGAATTATGGAAGAAAACCGGCAGAGACCAGCAGTTAGCCGAAACAATGATTCGTTTTCAGGATAGGCGAGGAAGGAATTTGTGCCTCGGCCCCACACACGAAGAGGTGATAACAGAATTAGTTAAAAACCATGTAAGTTCCTACAGGCAGTTGCCGGTCGTGCTTTATCAGATCCAGACGAAGTTTCGCGACGAGATTCGTCCTCGTTTCGGCATTATACGCGCATGTGAATTTGTAATGAAAGATGCTTATAGTTTTGACCGCGATCAAAAAGGCCTAGAGAAGAATTATGAAGTAATGTTTACGGCTTATAAGAAAATATTTACGCGATGCGGGATAAAGTTTCTTATCACCGAAGCAGACTCCGGCATTATGGGCGGAAGCGTTTCGCATGAGTTCATGGTTCCGGCGCAGAGCGGAGAAGATATAGTTTTATTCTGCAAAAAATGCGACTTTGTGAAGACTTTGACAGAGGATAAGGAACAAAAATGCCCTAGATGCAATACTCCTCTAGAGAAAAAACAGACCATAGAGGTCGGACACATCTTTCAATTAGGAACAAAATATAGTAAAGCCTTGGGCGCTTGTTTTCTTGATGAGAAGGGCGAGCAGCAAACGATTATTATGGGTTGCTACGGGATAGGTGTCAGCCGTTTGATTTCAGCTATCATAGAGCAGAATCACGACGAGGATGGAATAATCTGGCCAGAAGATATTAGCCCATTTGATGTATTGATATTGCCGGTTCAGTCATCCAATGAAGAAGTCGTTGGTTTGGCTAAGAAATATTATAGCGAGCTAGAAAAAAAAGGATTTAGAGTCTTGCTTGATGATAGAGAAGGTACGGCAGGCGTGAAATTTAAGGATGCAGATTTAATCGGTATCCCCTTAAGAGTGACTATCGGGGAGAAGAATCTTCAAAAAGGCGAAGTTGAAATAGGTTTAAGGCGAGAAAAAAAGATAATTACAGTAGATAAGAATTCAGTTGTAAGTAAGATTGCTGGCCTCATAAAGAAAGGTAGCTAGTTAAAATGAATGCGTATGTTAATAAGATTAAAGAATTAGTTATGCCTTTATTGGAAAGCCAGGTTATTGATCTGGTTGACCTGCATATTCAAAGGGACAGAAATAAGATTATTCTGAAATTATTGGTAGATAAGCCTACAGGCGGAATAAGCCTCCAAGAGTGCGTTAAATTGAACGAAGAAATCGGCCAGGTCTTGGAAAATCAGGATTTTATCCAGGAAAGTTTCGTTTTGGAGGTTTCTTCTCCCGGGCTAGACCGGCCGCTTATGACTATAAAAGATTTTATCAGGGCAACAGGCAAAGATGTTATAATGTTCCTGAAAGAAAAGATCCAGGAGAAAATTGAACTAAGCGGGAAAATCATCTCGGCTAAAGACAACGTTGTTGTTATAGAGTTTGAAGGTGAACAAATAGAGATACCTTTGGAAAAGATAAATAAGGCAAAATATATATTCTAATTAAAGAGGTTTGATATGAACGGCGAGTTAATAGCAATACTTGAACAGATTGAACGCGACAAAGGCATAGACAGAAATGTACTGCTTCAGGCAGTGGAATCCGCTTTGGTTAGCGCTGCCAAGAGAGTCTGGAAAGACGTTGATCCCGAGGCAGAAATCAAGGTAGAGCTTGATAAAGAGACGGGAAAAATCCGGGCCTTTGCAGGGAATAAAGAAATAAAATCTAAGGATTTCGGTCGCATCGCTGCCCAGACGGCCAAGCAGGTTATCATTCAGAAGATTCGTGAGGCAGAAAAGGATGTAATTTTTGGCGAATTCCAAGGCAGGGTCGGCCAGATAGTAAGCGGGAGCGTTTATAGATTTGAGCGAGGTAATATCATAGTGGATTTGAATAAGACAGAAGGGTTTATTCCCAAGAGTGAACAATCAATCAAAGAAGAGTTTCATCAGGGAGAGCGCATACGTTCTTATGTCATCGATGTAAAAAAAGAATCCAAAGGCCCGCAGATAGTTCTTTCGCGCACTCACCCTAATTTGGTTAGAAAATTGTTTGAGCTGGAGGTTCCAGAAATTTACGAATCCATTGTTGAGATAAAAGCGATTGCCCGCGAGCCGGGAGAGCGCACCAAGATCGCTGTTTGGTCAAAAGATGAAAAAGTGGATTGCGTCGGAGCCTGCGTAGGTATGCGCGGGCAGCGGGTAAAGAATATCGTCATGGAGCTACACGGAGAGAAAATCGATATCGTGCGCTGGTCGGAGGACAATAATGACTTTGTAGTTGCCGCCCTAAGCCCTGCCAAGATCCAAAAAATAACTTTTGATAAAGAGGCGCATCGGGCGCAGGTAATCGTGCCCGAGGATCAACTCTCTTTGGCTATAGGAAAACATGGCCAGAATGTAAGATTGGCTTCAAAACTTACGGGATGGGAACTGGATATCCGTACCGAGGAGACAAAAGAAGAAAAAGAGCCTAAAGAAAAAAAAGAGACTAAACAGAAAAAAGAAAAGACGCCAGTCAAGAAAAAGATAGAGTTGACTGCGCTTGCAGGAGTAGGTGCTAAGCTATCAGATAATTTAAAGGAAGCCGGCTTTGACAGTTTGGAGAAGCTAGCTAAAACAAATATAGAGGAGCTTTCGAAGATCAAGGGTCTTGGAAAGAAGAAAGCCGAAGGTATAATTGAAGAGGCAATTAAACTTACTACTGAAACCGAGAAAGAGGCTTAATGCGTGTTCATGAATTAGCTAAAGAATTAAGAATCTCAAGCCAGGAGCTTATAGATAAGTTTCAAGGCTTAGGCATTAAAGTTCAGAGCCAGATGAGCGTTGTCTCTAAAGAGGCGATTGATTTGGTTAAAAAAGGTCCCAAAAAGGTTAAGGTGGCAACAAAAGAAAAAGCCAAGTCAAAACCCAAGTCCGTATCCAAGAAGCCGATTAAAGAAAAAAAAGAAAAACCTGCTGTTAAGACAAAGGCAGTAAAAAAAGAAGCCAAAGCTAAAGAGGTCCCAGTTGCTGCCACGGCAAAAGAACCTAAAACACACCTGGTTAAAGAAATCAAGCCTCAACCAATAAAGGAAACAAAACCAGCTTTAGAAAAAGAGATAAAACCCGCGATAGCTGAAGAAAGAAAACCCTTTGTTTCTAGGGAAGTCAAGCCAGCGCCGCCAAAGGAAATGGCTCCTCCGCCACAAGAAGCGATAAAGCCTCCGGGAAAAGAAATAGAAATAAATATACCCATAACCGTAAAAGATCTGTCTGTTAAACTCCAGGAAAAACCAAATGTCATTATCGCCAAATTGATAAAAATGGGGATAATGACTACTATAAATCAGCCTTTAGATGAAGCTACGGTGACTAAGATTGCTCCAAACCTTGATTTCGCTTTTCGAAAAACCTTGACCGAAGAAGAAAAGCTTATTGACGAACATAAGATGGTCGAGGATAAAGCGTTATTATCATGGCGCCAGCCGGTAGTTACTTTTATGGGGCATGTTGATCACGGCAAGACTTCGCTTCTGGATACTATAAGAAAAACCAAGGTTGCTGAAAAAGAGCACGGAGGAATCACCCAACACATCGGAGCTTACGAAGTAAAGATTAATAAAGGAAAGATTACTTTCTTAGATACTCCTGGCCACGAAGCTTTTACTGCCATGCGTGCAAGGGGTGCTAATGTCACTGACATAGTTGTTTTGGTTGTAGCTGCCGATGAAGGCGTAATGCCGCAGACGGTAGAGGCTTTAGACCATGCAAAAGCCGCGGGGGTCCCTATAATCGTTGCGTTAAATAAGATTGATCGGCAGCAGGCCGATGTAGACCGAGCAAAGAAACAACTGGCAGAATTAAATCTTTTAGCCGAGGACTGGGGAGGTAAAACAGTTGTTGCGGGGGTTTCAGCTAAGACCGGCGATGGGATAGATAATCTTTTGGAGATGATACTCCTGGAAGCTGAGCTACTAGAACTAAAAGCCAATTATAATAAAAGGGGCTCGGGCGTAGTCGTAGAGGCGCAGCTCACCAAAGATAAGGGTCCTATCGCTACATTAATCGTTAAGAACGGCGTATTGAAGAAATCAGATATAGTTATTGCCGGGACGCATTACGGAAAGATTAAGGCATTATTAAATGATAAAGGACTGCCCATAGACCAGGCTAATCCTGGAATGCCGGTTGAGATTCTTGGCCTTTCCGGAGTGCCAGAAGCCGGAGAGCAGTTTTTGGTTACCGAAGACGAAAAAAAGGCAAAAGAGATTTGTCTGAAGCGGCAGGAGATACAGAAACAAAAACAGATGCAACCTATTCAAAGAATTAGCCTGGAAGATTTATATTCTCAGGTCAAAGAAGGCAAGGTAAAAGAATTAAATATTATCATCAAAACCGACGTGCAGGGATCTCTGGAAGCGCTTAAAGATTCACTGGAAGAATTATCCACAAAAGAAGTAAAGCTTACCACTATACATTCCGGTATCGGTTCAATCAATAATTCCGATGTGGTCTTGGCAGCCGCATCTAACGCGGTAATTATCGGTTTTCATATCGACATAGAGCCTCAAGCCAAAGAAATGGCGGATAAAGAAGGCGTGGACATCCGGATATACAGGATTATTTACGACGCCACAAATGATATAAAGGCTGCATTGGAAGGTTTGCTGGAGCCAAAGATAAAAAGGAAATTCTTGGGCAGAATAGAAATCAGGCAAGTTTTCAAGCTTTCCTCTAGGTCAGGAAGCGTTGCCGGTTGTTTTGTTCAGAAAGGCAGGGTTGTTCGTAATGCCGTGGCTGAACTTTTGCGTAATGGCGAAGTCGTATACGAAGGCCAGCTTTCCAGCCTAAAAAGATTTAAGGATGATGTCCGCGAGGTCGAAGAGGGTTTTGAATGCGGGCTTACCTTGAGCAATTTCGATGATTATAAACAAGGCGATATAGTCCAAGTCTATGAAATAGAGAAGATCGCGAGAAAACTTAAGGAGGATGCCTAGTTTAAGATGAAGAAAAGAATTTTAAGCGGTATGCGTCCGACGGGCAGGCTCCACTTGGGCCATTTGGTTGGCGCTTTAAGCAATTGGGCAAAATTACAGGATAAATATGATTGTTTTTTTATGGTTGCCGATTGGCACGCGCTTATGAGCGAATATGAAGACGCAAAATCGATGAACGAATACGCCATTGATAACGTCGCTGATTGGATAGCCTGCGGCATAGATCCTAAGAAATCCGTGATATTTGTTCAATCCGATGTCAAAGAGCATTTAGAGCTGGATATGATTTTCTCCTGCATTACTCCTTTGGGATGGCTTGAGCGCTGTCCGACTTATAAGGAGCAGCTAAAAGAGATTAAAAACAAAGATTTGAGCACATATGCTTTCCTGGGTTATCCGGTATTACAGGCAGCAGATATTTTAGTTTATAAAGCAGATGCCGTTCCGGTTGGGCAGGATCAACTACCACATCTAGAGCTTACGCGCGAAATCGCCAGAAGATTCAATCATTTATACAGCAATGTATTTCCTGAGCCGGAGGCGATTCTGACTAAAGTACCAAAACTTTTAGGCACCGACGGAAGAAAAATGAGCAAAAGCTATGACAATACAATAAATTTATCGGATTCTTCATCCATGATTAAAGAGAAAACCCAGAAGATGTTCACCGACCCCAAAAGGATCAGATTGACCGATCCGGGCCATCCAGACATCTGCAATGTTTTCAGTTATTATGAAGTATTCAATCCTCAAAAGAAAGATGAAGTTCAAGATTGGTGTATCAATGCCAAGCTCGGCTGCACGGAATGTAAACAGAGATTAGCCGATGCGCTTATTGAAACATTAGCGCCGATTCAAAAAAAGCGCGTAGATATACTTAAGAATAAATCTATCATTAAGAAAATACTCTCGGATGGCGCAAAAAAAGCAGGCGAGTTAGCTTTCGAGACGTTGGATTCGGCAAAAAAAGCAGTATTTAAAGCATAAGATGACTCATAAGATAAAATTAGATTTCTTTGAAGGGCCTTTGGATCTTCTACTGTATTTAATCAAGAAGAATGAAGTCAATATTTGCGATATACCGATATCGGAGATTACCGAGCAGTATCTGCAATATATTGAATTAATAAAAATGCTGGATCTGGATATCGTCGGAGATTTCCTGGTTATGGCGGCAACATTAATGCAGATAAAATCAAAGATGTTATTGCCGCAGCCCGAGGTCGCTCCTGAGGAAGAAATCGTAGATCCCAGAGCTGATTTGGTAAACAGGCTTCTTGAATATGAGAAATACAAAGAAGCCGCGGAAGAATTAAGGCAGAGAGAATTGGCAAGAAAGAACGTTTTTATCCGTCCGCCTGACACCGAGACAGAAGAAAGATTCTTAAGAGAGCCGGGAGAGGTATTTTTTGAAGCCAGTCTTTTTGATTTAATCAGCGCGTTTTCCAAGGCTCTTAAAGACATACCCCGCGAAACATTCTACGAGGTAATGAAGGATGAGTTCACGGTTGAGCAGAAAATCCACGATATTCTGCATTTGTTGCTTCTGAAACAGGAAATTAGTATCCAGGAACTCTTTGATAAATCAAAGAGTAAATTGGAGGTAGTAGCTAATTTCTTGGCAATTTTGGAACTGATAAGATTGAAAGAGATAAATGTAATCCAAAGGCAGCTATTCGGCGAAATTACAATTATGAGAAATAAGGAGAATATAAAACCATATGGAGGAAAAGCGCCAAAAACTGATAGTTAATCAGGAGACGGAAGAGGATGTAGTTTTAAATATTTCTCTTCGTCCGCAAAAGCTTCCCGAGTTTGTCGGCCAGAAAGAGTTGGTGGATAATCTAAAGGTGGCTTTGCAGGCAACAAAGCAGAGACACGAGCCGCTGGAACACGTTTTGCTTTCTGGGCCTCCTGGTCTTGGTAAGACTTCTCTTGCCCATATTATCGCTCATGAGATGGATACCAAAATTACCGCTACCTCTGGCCCAGCTATTGAGCGCGCCGGAGATCTAATCGGTATTTTGACCAATTTAGAACAAGGCGATGTCTTATTTATAGACGAGATTCACAGGCTTTCAAAAGTCGTAGAGGAATTTCTGTATCCGGCTATGGAAAGTTTTCAGATAGATTTTGTCATTGATAAAGGGCCGTATGCCAAGACGATTAAATTTAACTTAAAGCCTTTTACTTTAGTCGGGGCAACTACGCGCAGCGGGCTTCTTACTGCGCCACTACGCGAGCGTTTCGGCATGTTCTATCATTTGGACTTTTATCCGGTTGAAGAATTAAGTAAAATCATTAATCATTCCGCAAAAATACTATCATTAGAGATTGAAGACGATGCCTGCAATGAAATTGCCAGGCGCTCAAGAGGCACGCCCAGGATTGCCAATAGGCTCCTGCGCAGGGTAAGGGATTATTTTCAAGTCAAGAAATCCGGGCCCAGAGTCAATAAAGCAATTGTTGATTCCGCGCTTGATAACCTAAGGATTGATAAGGCGGGCCTTGATGAAGTTGACCGCCGGGTCTTAAAGACTATCATTGAGGCTTATGATGGCGGCCCGGTGGGAGTTGAGGCCTTAGCAGCGACTTTGAATGAAGAAGTAGACACAATCGTTGATTGCGTGGAGCCGTATTTGCTTAAGGCCGGATATATCAAACGAACGGCGCGAGGCAGGCAAATCACAAAATTAGCATTTGAACATTTCGGTCTTCCGATCAAAAGTGAGCAAAAGGAGTTATTTTAAAGGTTAGAAAATGAAATTATTGCTCCATGTCTGCTGTGGGCCTTGTCTTATTTATCCTTACGAGGTTTTAAGCAAAAAAAGTTATATTGTAGAAGGGTTCTTTTATAATCCAAATATACATCCTCTATCTGAGTATAAAAATAGAAAGAAAGCGATAGAGGATTTAACAAGCGCGCAAAATATTAAGGTCAACTTCGCGGAAGCTTATAATCCCGAAGAGTTCTTCAGGGCGGTGGCAGGTAATGAAAAATCGCCTGGTAGATGCGAGCTTTGTTGGAAGCTGCGCCTGGAAAAGACAGCGAAGCTTGCTAAAGACAAAGGTTTTGATTGTTTCTCGACGACGCTTTTAGTCAGTCCCTATCAGGATATCGAGAAGATTAGGAAAATTGGAGAGGATATCGCAAAGGCGACTGGCGTAAAATTCATCTTTGAAGATTTTAGGCCAGGGTTTCGCCAGGCTCATAGTAAGGCGAAGGAATTGGGCCTGTATTGCCAGAAGTATTGCGGTTGTTTGTTTTCAAATGAAGCCACAACTTATGGAGCGAAGCGAACATAAGTTGTTTGGCTGAATTTGACCCCCACACCAATTGGGAATTTAGTTTTGTCTATAAGCCAATTGGTATGAGGGGTCCAGTTCGACCGAACGATTTACGTTTCCGACTTCGCTGTTCGAGCTTCGTCGAGACCTCGCCGAAGTCAAACATTTTAAGTGTTTGACGAAGGTGGGCATTATCATTCCGTAAATCGTGGTCTCACTGGAGAACGCTATGAACGAAGTTAGTTTTTTAGGTAGGATTTTGATTATTGCCGGGGTGATTTTAGTCTTGGTGGGGATAGTTTTTGTTTTTGGCAACAAAATCCCCTGGATAGGAAAGCTGCCAGGAGATATATATATTCAGAAGAAAAACCTAACTTTATATTTTCCTATAACCACAAGTATCTTGATTAGTGTTGTCTTGAGTTTAATTTTAATGCTATGGTCAAAAAGATAGCCCGTATTTTAATAATCTCGGTGTTTGCAATTTCCTTGTTAGGATTTTCGCAGCCGCCTATGCCTCCTAAGTCAGGAGAAATCGTGAGGGTTGCGATAGCCAGAGGCAAACCTTCGGTTATGCTTGTGATAAAGGGGCCATTTAGTATTTATTCCTTGGGGACCAATGAATTGCTTTCCGAATACAAGGGACTTGGTAATTCTGCTGTTACTCCCACTAATTTTGGGATACAGATTGGCCCGTATATCTACTTAAAGGTTTTTGGGATAAAGATAATGCCTAAAAGAGACGCGGCGATATATATCGATAAGCGACGTTTCCGCGGCCAGGTAGATATTATACGTCAGCAGGATAAGACTCTCCTGGTTGTAAACCATATTGATGTAGAAAATTATATCCGCGGAGTTCTTTATCATGAGGTCTCGCATAAATGGCCTCTTGAAGCAATCAAGGCTCAGGCAGTTGCGGCCAGGACCTATGCGCTTTACCAGAAGAAAGGCAGCGAGAAGAACGATTACGATTTAACAAACGATATCTATTCTCAGGTTTACGGCGGGCAGACTTCGGAGAAATACCGTACGAATAAAGCAGTGAGCCAGACTTTAGGAGAGTATTTGACTTATAACGCAGAGATATTCCCTACTTATTTCCATGCAAACTGCGCTGGGCACACGGAAGATGCTGCAAAGCTTTGGAATATAGATCTACCTCCGTTAAAAGGCAAACCCTGTGATTTTTGCGCGAAATCTCCGCACTCAAAATGGAAGATAAACTTGAGGTTAGCCGATATCCAGGTCAAATTAATTAAGTCTGGAAGGGAAATCGGTCTGATAAAAGAGATTCATGTTCTAGAAAGAAATAATTCGGGTAGAGTAGATAAGCTTGAAATCATTGACCGTCGCGGGAGTAAAATTTATATTTCTGGTAAAGATTTCCGTATGGTCGTAGGGCCGAATATTATCAAAAGCACGAATTTTAATGTCATAATGCGCGGTTATTACGTAGATTTTGAAGGTAAAGGCTGGGGACACGGAGTAGGATTGTGCCAGTGGGGCGCAAAATCAATGTCTGAGTGCGGTTTTAAGTATGATGAGATTCTGAAATATTACTATCCCGGCAGTGAAATCACCAAATAAAGTAAAAAGTCAAGAGGAAAAAGTAAAAAGTACAAGTCAAAAGTCAAAATTGATAACTTTTAACTTTTTAGTTGTGCTTTTGCCTTTTTACTTTTTACTTTTTACTTTTTAAAATGAAGCTTTCTATTTTTGATTATGTCCTTGCCAAAGAGCGTATCGCTCAGTACCCTCTAGTAAAAAGAGACCAGGCGCGTTTATTAATTGTTGATAGAAAATCCAAGAAAATCTATCGCGATAAGTTCTGTAATATATTAAAATATTTGCCTTCTGATAGCCTGATGGTTTTAAATGATACCAAGGTGATCCCCGCCAGGCTTATAGGAAGACGTCAGACCGGGGGAAGGGTTGAGGTTTTTCTGCTCCAGGCATTATCCGACGGATATTCCTATAAGACATTAATTAGGCCGCTTAAGAGGCTCAATCTGAATGAAAAAATTATTTTTAACGGCGGTAAGATTTCAGCGAGACTTAAAGATCCTCTAGAAAAGATCGTGCGTTTTAATACGCGTAATGCTTCCCAGATTCTAAAATTAGGGTTTATTCCTTTGCCGCCATACATAAAAAGACAACCGGAGGCAATCGATAAGACACATTATCAGACGGTATATGCCAAAAACAAAGGTTCGGTTGCCTCGCCTACCGCGGGCTTGCATTTTACTAAAGAGTCGCTTTCAAAGATTAAAAAATCAGGAATAAGAATAGCGAATGTCACCCTGCATGTAAATTACGCGACGTTTAATGCCGTAAAAGAAGATGATATCAGGAAACATAAAATGCACAGCGAAGAGTTCAGGGTGCCCAAGAAAACAATTTCAGAAATTAAGAATGCCAAGACCAGCGGAAGAAAAATTATCGCCGTAGGCACCACCAGTTTTCGCGTCCTTGAGACGATCGCCGAAGGGTTAGGTGTAAAAGAAATAAAGGGCGAAACTAATCTATTTGTCTATCCCGGATATAAACTGAAGCTGGTCGATGCGCTCATTACTAATTTTCATCTTCCGCGCACGACTTTGTTCATGTTGGTTTGCGCATTCGCAGGCACTGATTTGATAAAGCGGGCTTATCAAGAGGCAATTGATAAAAAATACAGATTCTATAGTTATGGCGATGCAATGTTAATTTTATAGATTTTGAATGTAAGCTCATGGGATTGGGCTACGGTTAAGGTAACGAAGCCCGCCTGCCTGCCGGCAGGCAGGTATCGGTTATGGTAACGGTAACGCCAAAATTTATTACGATTAACGTAACCGAAAGACGAAACGGGCATCGTAACCATCACCCTTAAACGTAACCGTAATCATAAACTATGTTTAAAATAATACATAAAGATAAGAAAACCAATGCAAGGATAGGTGCTTTAAAAACTGCGCACGGAGTGGTCCAAACGCCATTTTTTATGGCTGTTGCCACTAATGCCACAGTTAAGACTCTTTCCGTCCAGGACTTATTTGATGCCCAGACAGAAATTATCGTTTCCAATACCTATCATGTATTCGTAAGGCCGGGGATGGAGGTTATAAAGAAGGCAGGAGGCCTGCATAAATTCATGAGTTGGCCTCGGCCAATTCTGACCGACTCCGGAGGCTATCAGATTTTTTCTTTAGCGCTCTTAAGAAAGGTCACCGATGAAGGGGTGAAGTTCCAATCCCACGTGGATGGCATGGCCCATTTCTTTAGTCCGGAAGATATAATTTCTTTACAAAAAATCCTGAAATCTGATATAATAATGCCGCTTGATGAGTGTGTTCATTATCCCTGCCAACGGGATTATGCAGAGATCGCAACCAGGCGTACCACCCTTTGGGCACAACGTTCAAAACTAGCTTATAATAATATAGTTACTAAAACTAAAGGCAAAACTTCTGCCAAAGATAAGCAGTTGCTTTTTGGTATTATTCAAGGCGCCACTTTCAAGGATTTACGCAAACAATCGGCAGAAGAGCTCATTGATATGGATTTTGATGGGTATTCCATCGGCGGTTTAAGTGTCGGCGAACCCAATAATCTTATGCAGGATATCTTGGCATATACGATTGATTTTATCCCTAAGGATAAACCGCGTTATACCATGGGAGTGGGCACTCCTGAACAGATCGTGGAATCCGTGGAAAAAGGCGTAGATATGTTTGATACCTGCGTTCCCACGCGCTATGGAAGAAACGGTACGGCATTTACTAGCGAAGGCAAGATTACTTTAACCAACGCTAGATTTGTCAAAGATTTCTCGCCTATTGATAAGAATTGCGCCTGCTATGCCTGTAAGAATTATTCCCGGGCATATCTTCGGCATCTTTGTAATGCTAAAGAGATATTGGGATTGAAACTGGTTTCATACCATAATGTCTATTTTTTCATGAAATTGATGCGCGATATCCGCAAGGCGATAGAGAAGAACCGTTTCAGCGAATTCAAGAAAGATTTCCTAAAGAAGATAAAAAAAGATGAGAATTGATATCCTGACTATTTTCCCTGAGATGTTTGATTCCGTGCTTAATGAGTCAATCTTAAAACGAGCGCAGGAAAAGGGTAAATTGTGGCTCATCGTGCATAATCTACGCGATTACACCGTCGATAAACACAAGAAGGTTGATGATAAGCCTTTCGGCGGAGGACCGGGGATGATTATGCAGATCCAGCCGATTCATGATGCCGTAAAAGAAATTTGTAAATTATCCAAGATAGATAAAAAACGCAGGAGAATAATTATCCTTTCGCCGCAAGGCAAAACCTTGGAGCAGAAAGTAGCATCGCGATTATCCAAATATAAACATTTGATTTTGATTTGCGCCCATTATGAAGGCGTTGATGAGCGCGTAAGAAAATATCTGGTTGATGAGGAAATATCGATCGGAGACTATGTTTTAACCGGGGGAGAGCTGCCGGCAATGGTTTTAGTAGATGCAGTATCCAGGCTAATTCCCGGGGTTTTAGGGAAAAAAGAGTCATTGCAACAGGAGTCATTTCATGATAATTTATTGGAGTATCCGCAGTATAGTCGGCCAGCAGATTTCAAAGGCATGAAGGTCCCATCTATTTTATTAAGCGGAGATCATAATAAGATTCAAGTATATAGAAAAAAAGAATCCATAAGAGTTACTAAAACAAAAAGACCTGATTTGTTTAAGAGGTATAAATCGTAAAAGAGGAGGAGAAAAATGAAGAAGATCTCAGAAATAGAGTCAGCATACCTTAAAAAAGATATCCCGGATTTTAAGCCTGGCGATACGGTAGTTGTGTCGGTTAAGGTCCCGGAGGCTGATAAATTCCGCATCCATGATTTTGAAGGAGTGGTTATCAGCCGACGCGGCTCAGGTACAAATGAGAGTTTTGCGGTAAGAAAAATATCTTTTGGCGAGGGAGTGGAGAGGGTGTTTGCCTTGCATTCTCCCACTATCGATAAGATTACCTTAGTCAAAAAATCTAAGGCCAAAAGAAGCAAGCTTTATTACCTTCGAGAGAGAATCGGAAAACAGGCCACCAAAGTAGAAACAGAACAATAATGCTTTACTACGAAAATAAAGCCAAAAGAAACGGCTTTAAATTCGTTGTCGGGGTTGATGAAGCCGGCCGCGGGCCTTTAGCTGGTCCGGTTGTTGCTTCTGCGGTTTGGCTTAAAGATAGGCGTTTCAAAAACAGGATTGACGACTCAAAAAAACTCTCGGCTTCACAGCGGGAAAAGGCATTCAAAGAGATTATTGAAAAATCGTTTTTTGGATTAGGAGTGGTCAGCGAAAGCGCGATTGATGAAATAAATATCTTGCAGGCAACTCGTTTAGCCATGCAGAAGGCGCTTTTTGATTTGTTTTCTAAATTGCCCAAGAAGCATAAAATCGCCAAAAGTAAATTCAAACAATCAGTTTGCGCTTTAATCGACGGCGGCTCACTCGTATTAAATGTGCCTTGTTCAATAAAAAGTATTATTAAGGGCGATTCAAAGAGCCTGTCAATCGCTTGCGCTTCGATTATCGCAAAAGTAACCCGTGACAGAATGATGTTAGTTTTGGATGAGATCCAGCCAAAATACGGGTTTTCAAAACATAAGGGTTATGGCACCGAGGATCATATCAGGGCAATAAGAAAGTTTGGTCCGTCAATTTTTCACCGGAAGAGTTTTATCCCCATAAAATGTCAAAAGAAAAAATCGAGCTAGGTCTAGCCGGAGAAAAGAAGGCAGTAGAATTCTTAAAGGATAACGGCTACGAAATTTTAGATAAGAATTTTCGCACCTCACTCGGCGAAATTGATATTGTCGCCAAAGATAAAGACTGCATCTGCTTTGTAGAAGTAAAGACCAGGTCTAGTGATCAAAAGGGTTCTCCCGAAGAAGCAATCACCAGGCATAAACAACATAAGCTGTCGCAAATGGCTTTATTGTATTTAAAACATAAAAATCTGCTTAAAAAATCCGCACGTTTTGACATCGTCACTGTAATACAAAATCTTCCAGAAAAAGATAAGATCAATGTTATTAAAAACGCATTTTTATTAGATAGTCATTATCTTTATTAAGGGGGTAAGATGTTTTCCGATATAGAAATTGCGCAACAGGCAAGGATGAAGCCTGCAAAAGAGATCGCCAAGAAAATTGGCATAAGAGAAAACGAGCTAGAACTTTACGGCAATTATAAAGCAAAGGTCTCGTTAGATATTTTAAAAAGGGTTCAAAACAGACCTCCAGGGAAGTATGTTTTAGTAACCGCAATCACCCCTACGCCATTGGGAGAAGGAAAGACCGTAACTACAATCGGTCTTGGCATGTCGTTAAACAAATTAAAAAAGACAATCACCTGTATACGCCAGCCATCCCTGGGGCCAGTTTTCGGCATAAAGGGTGGCGCGGCAGGCGGCGGTTACTCTCAAGTAGTACCGATGGAAGATTTTAATTTGCATTTTACCGGCGATATCCACGCTATTGGCCTGGCGCATAATTTAGCCGCAGCATTCTTGGACAATCATATCTTTAAGAAAAACAAATTGAAGATCGATACAGACAAGATTAGCTGGCGTAGGGTAGTAGATATTTCAGATAGATATTTACGTAACGTAAAGGTCGGCTTAGGGACAAAAGATGACGGTATCCCGCGCGATTCAGGTTTTGATATCACCGTGGCGTCCGAGGTTATGGCGATTTTGGCCCTGGCAGATAATTTATCTGATTTGAGGAAAAGGATATCCCATATCGTAATGGCTCAGACTCTTGACGGAAAACCAGTGACTACCGAAGATATTAAAGTAGCTGGAGCCATGACAGTATTATTAAAAGATGCTATCAAGCCCACGCTAATTCAGACGCTGGAAAACACTCCCGTCTTGGTACATGCCGGCCCATTTGCTAATATCGCCCATGGAAATAGCTCAATTATCGCCGATAGGATTGCTTTGCGTCTGGCGGATTTTGTTGTCACTGAAGCGGGATTCGGAGCGGACTGCGGGGCAGAGAAGTTCTTTGATATCAAGTGCCGTATATCAGGGCTTGTTCCAAATGCTGTCGTGTTGGTTTGTTCCATCAGGGCATTAAAGATGCATAGCGGAAAATTTAATGTCGTCGCAGGCAAGCCTTTGGAAGAAGGGCTGGTTAAAGAAAACCTTCAGGCACTAGAAGAAGGTTTTTGTAATCTCAAGAAACATATTGAAAATATGAAAGCATTCGGCGTGCCCGTGGTTGTTGCAGTTAATAAATTTACGACAGATACGCAAAAAGAAATTGATTTAATAATTAGAAAATCAAAAGAGGCGGGAGCCGATGATTGCGTTTTAAGCGAGGTCTGGTTGAAAGGCTCGGAAGGCGGGATGGATTTAGCCAGGGCAGTTATAAAGGCAGCCGAGAAAAAGAGTGATTTTAAATTTTTATATCCTTTAGATATTCCCATTAAAGAAAAGATAAGAACTATCGCTACTAAAATTTACGGTGCAAAAGATGTGGAATATGCTCCTGAGGCCGAAAAACAGATTAGTGATTTTACGCGTTTAGGATTTAACAAGATGCCGATTTGCATGGCCAAGACGCATCTATCTCTTTCGCATGATCCGACATTAAAGGGCAGGCCCGAAGGTTTTATATTGCCTATCCGCGAGGTTCGCGCTTCGGTTGGGGCGGGATTTTTGTATCCTCTATGCGGCCAAATGAGGACCATGCCCGGTCTTCCCACACATCCGGCAGGAGAAGAAGTAGATATCGATGAAAATGGAAAAGTAAGGGGGCTATTTTAATAAATTCAAAATCCAAATACTACAAAATCCCAAATAAATCCCAAAACCCAAATCCTAAGCTGATTTTGGGATTTGGAAATTTGGATTTGTTTGGTAGTATTGGTAGTATTTGAAAATTGGGATTTAGGAGGTAAAATGTATCGTAACCATTCAATTAAAAAATATTTAGATGATTTAGCGGCTAAAAAACCCGCTCCTGGCGGAGGTTCTGCCGCGGCCTTAGCCGCAGCTTTGGGCGCTGCGCTTTTGTCAATGGTAGCTAATTTCACCGTCGGAAAAGACAAATACAAGCAGTTTGAGCAAGAAATCAAAGGAACGCTTAAAAAAAGCGAAAAAATAAGAAAAAATTTGCTTGAATTGGTCGATTTAGATGTTATAACTTATAATAAGGTTGCTAAAAACAAGAAAAAGTCTCTCGCCCTATATCAGAAATCACTAAAAGAGGCAGCCAACGTTCCTTTAAAGATAACTAAAAATAGTATAGATGCCCTG
>VGKH01000005.1 GCA_016867135.1 Candidatus Omnitrophota bacterium | reverse complement strand
GTAATTCCGGTAATTAACGCTTTTTTCAAATTTTCTCCCCAAAATCGATAAAATCCACTATATAAAAGATTAAATACATCATTTTATCTCATTATCAAAATCTAACAAAAACTTGGATTCTGATTTAATTAATTCCACATATTCGGGATTGTCCTGTATTGCTTCCTTTAATTGACGAATTTCCCTGCTTAAACGGTCATACTCATCAATCTTTCGTTTAAAAAACCTGTAAGATAAAAGTGTTTTTTGTTGCAGTCCGTAAGGGGTAAGGTGGTAAAGATAAGAGCTTTTGGCACGCGAGTTCTTAAACCGCTTGATTTTAACAAGGCCTTTATCGATTAATTCATGGATCAGGAAATTGATTCTACCCAGACTGATATTGAGGTCGCGCGAGAGCACTCTTTGCGAGGTTTCGTTTGTAGCGTGAATCTTTTCAAGGAGTTTTAGAACTTCCTCCCTGTCTAGGTGGGGTGCGTTCACTAGTTGAACATTATATCTTTTAGCTAGTTTTTGTCAATATATTTTTAACATGCAAAAAGGGCGGATTTCCTAAAGGAAATCCGCCCTAACCCGCTATTTACTAATAAGTTTTACGCTTAGATCAATTCAATCGTTCAGTTTTTGAACGTTGCTCAATCCCCGATTATTTTGACCAAAACCCGCTTCTTTCGCTGGCCGTCAAATTCACCGTAAAATATCTGCTCCCAAGGGCCAAAATCCAGCTTGCCACCGGTTATCGCCACAACTACTTCCCTGCCCATAACTGTACGCTTGAGGTGGCTATCGGCATTATCTTCTCCGGATAAATTATGCTTATATTTATCCTTGCCGTAAGGCGCTAATCCTTCCAGCCACTTGGAGAAATCCTGATGCAGCCCAATCTCGTCATCGTTGATAAAAACCGAACTAGTTATATGCATAGCGTTTACCAAGCATAACCCCTCTTTTACCCCACTTTTCTTGACCAAATCCTCGACTTTGGGGGTAATGTTGATAAATTCCTGGCGATTCTTGGTATTAAACCATAGGTGCTCGGTTAATGATTTCATAATTAATATTTATTTAGATGCAGAATGCTCTTAAGCGTGCGTTTAGGCACATGGATAACGTTTTTTTCATCCTTATGGTATTTATGCGTTTTTTTCATGGGGAAAACCACAGATTTTTCATCGGGATAACCCAAAGCCACCACATATTCCACGGAATGGCTTTTAGGAACAGATAAATCACGGGCGATCTTTGGCCGATCAATCGAACCAAACCAACAACTCCCCAATCCTTTTTCTGTTGCCGCTAATAAAATATTCTCAATCGCAGCTCCCATATCCACCTGGGTATAAAATGGGAACTTGGCGCGTTTTTTATTGATCAGGATGACAATAATTGCCACCGGCCTTTGGTCTTTTGACGGCGTGCCTTTACCTTTAAGATATACTGCCCAACGCAGATGCTCGAAAATTTGATTCACCACGCTTTTCTTGTTAAGAAGAATATACTCAATCGGCTGAAAATTCCCGGCCGACGGCGCAAGCCGGGCGGCATCGACTAATTTTTTCAAAACTGACAAAGCAACCGGCATCTGCTTATATCGCCTGATGCTTCTTCTTTTCATGATTGCTTTAAACACTAACACTTTATTCTCCTAATTTAAGCAGGCTTCTCACCACGCAAACTATTTCTTTCTGCGTCATCTTTACAAAAATAGGCAAAGACAACGCCTGCTGATAATATTGTTTTGCCTTAGAGCAATTGACTCTATACCTCAATTCGTTTTTATAGTAGGGCTGCTCATATATTGGGATATAATGAACTTGTGTTTCAATACCATTTCGTAATAAATATTCCATGACCTGCTTTCTTGTTTTTTTTATTTTCCTAAAATCTATCCTGACTACGTAAAGATGGTAGGAAGATTTTCTGTTGTTTTCTATTTTTAACGGCTTGATCCAAGATGTATCTTCAAATGCCTTATCGTAAATTTTTGCGATATTTTTTCGCTTCAAAATAAATCTATCGATCTTCTTAAGCTGGCTTATTCCCAGTGACGCCTGGAAATCTGTCATTCTATAATTAAAACCCAAGGTTTGCATTTCATAATACCAGGGGCCAGGATTATTTTTCAAAAGCTGTGCATCTTTAGTTATCCCATGGCTCCTAAACAATAAAAGCCGCTGGTAAAGTATTCTGTCATTAGTTAATATTACCCCACCCTCGCCGGTGGTGATTGATTTTGTAGGATGCAAACTAAGGGTTGCCATGTCTGAATATCTGCAGGAACCGATCTTGGCTCCTCTATATACTGCACCCAGAGCGTGCGCAGCATCTTCGATAACCAACAACTTATTTTTCTTGGCGATGTTGTATATCTGCTGCGAATCAACGGGATTGCCCGAAAAATGCACCGGTATAATTGCCTTGGTCCGATTGGTGATCTTTTTCTCAATGTCTCTGGGATCAATATTTGCCGAATCGGCTTTGATATCGCAAAAAACTGGTTTTGCGCCGCAATACAAAACACAATTTGCCGAAGCCACAAAACTTATCGACGGAACAATAACCTCATCGCCCTTGCCGATTCCGGCGGCAAGACAGGCGGCATGCAGCGCGGCTGTCCCATTTGACACTGCAACCGCATATTTTGCTTCGGTATATTTACAAAGAGCCTGCTCAAACTCCTTAATCTTTGGACCTTGCGTGAGACGACTTGATTTTAATACATCCGATACCTGTTTTATATCCCCTGAATCAATTGTATGAATGGTTAAAGGAATATATTTCATTTCATTCTCCTTAATAATTTAGAGCAAATATTCTTGCCTTATTTGGCTGCATACCGCCCGTAAGGTTAAAATATTTATACAGCAGTCTCTCACTTTTATTTCAAATACGCTTTTATAATTTTTTGTTCTTGAATCGGACGGTCATTGGCGCCTACTGCCGTATTCTCTATCTTCTCGACCACATCGTAGCCAGATACTACTTCGCCGAAGATCGTGTGTCTCATGTTTAGATGCGGCGTGGGAACGGTGGTAATAAAAAACTGGCTGCCGTTGGTGCCTGGCCCTGCATTTGCCATGGCCAAAAGTCCCGGCTTGTCAAACTTAACGCTTGATGAGACTTCATCCTCAAATTTTCCTCCCCAAAGTGAGGCTCCGCCGCGTCCTGTGCCCGTGGGATCGCCGCCCTGAATCATAAAACCCTTTATTACCCGGTGAAATATAATTCCGTTATAATAGCCTTTTTTAACAAGTCCAATAAAATTCTCGCAGGTCTTAGGTGCAATATCGGGCATAAGTTTTAATTCAATATTCCCCTGGTTGGTCTCTAAAATCACGTTTTGCACTACTCCTCCTTTTTCCCCTTCGCCTGCATTCTGGGCGCAGCTGGTGATGAATGCTGTTGCTATTAAAATAAGAAATAATTTGAACATCTTGAGCTCCTTTCGTTTAATCAATAAAGAACTATATTTTGAACGCAGATTCTCGCAAATCTAACGCAGATTTACGCAGATGTTTCATCTGCGACCATCTGCGTGCAATATGCGACTATCTGCGTTAAAGAATTCTTTCTTTTATTTTAACTCTTTAATTACTTTCTTCAGCTTCTCTATTTTATCAGCTATTTCCAATGACTTCTGCTTCTCGCTTGCCACAACTTCTTTGGGAGCCCTGGATAAGAATTGCTTGTTTTTAAGACGAGCGTTGAGACTTTTTAGGATGTTTTCGTTTTGCGAGATTTGACTTTCAATGCGGGATTTTTCTTTGGGGATATCAATTAGACCGGTTAAAGGAACAAAGAAACTTACTCTTCCCACTACAGCTGAAGCTGAATCCTTGGGACGGGCGATTTCCTCTACTATATTAAAATTATTAATCCTGGATAAGTTCTTGATAATCGCCTGATTCTCATCAAGTAATTTGATGGCCTGATGATCAGTAACTTTTAAGATGACATCAATCTTCTCTAATGGCGGGATGTTCCATTCAGCCCGGATATTTCTTAGGGAGCTTACCAAATCAATAATTACCTGCATTTGCAATTCAGTTTTCTTATCAATCATTTGCTTTTGCACATGCGGCAGGGACTGATTCATAATTGAACCAGTCTCAGGAGCAAGCTTCTGCCAAATCTCTTCGGTAATAAAAGGCATAAACGGATGCAGCATCCGTATAGACTTTTCTAGCACCTTATAGATCAAAATCTGGATATTTTTATCCGAGATTTTATCCTTAACAATTTCCAGGTACCAGTCGCAGAACTCATGCCAGAAAAATTCATAAACCAGGTTTTCCGCCTCGTTAAAGGAATATTTATCTATAGCCTTATTGATTTTATCAATAGTAGTGTAAAGCCGCGATAAAATCCAGCGTGAAGGCAAATCCAACTTCTCTTTTTGATAAATCTGGCATAAATCAAATTCGGAGACTTTTTTCTTTTCCGCCGTAGGCGGATCAGCCTTCGGCTGAAGGTTCATCAACACAAATCGCGAGGCATTCCAGATTTTATTGGCAAAGTTTCGTCCCACTTCAAATTTTTCTTTTGATAAAAACAAATCCTGGCCGCTGTTTATAATCAGACTGAAACGCAAAGCATCGGTGCCGAATTCTTCAATGATATTTAGCGGATCAATGGCATTGCCCAGAGACTTTGACATCTTTAAGCCTTTGGCATCGCGAACTGTTCCGTGGATATAGACATCAGAAAACGGGATTTCCTTCATAAATTCCAGGCCAGCCATAATCATGCGCGCTACCCAGAAAAAAATGATTTCCGGGGCGGTAATCAGAACTGAAGTAGGATAGAAATAATTTAAATCTTCTTTTTGAACGCAGATTTTCGCAGATTGCACGCTAATGGTCGCAGATTTATCTGCGTTTATCTGCGTTTGATTTGCGTTTATCTGCGTTGAAAAAGGCCATCCAAATATTGCAAACGGCCATAACCACGAAGAGAACCATGTATCCAGGACATCTTCATCTTGAACTAAATCAGTTGAGCCGCAATAAGGACATTTTTCCGGTTTAGTCTTGGAGACTATTATTCCATCTTGGGCTTTTGCATTTTGACTTTTGAATTTTGAATTTAGGCTTCCTGTTTCTGAGCATTTTTGACAATAGTAAACAGGGAGCCGATGGCCCCACCAGATTTGGCGCGAAATGCACCAATCCTGGATATTATCCATCCAATTTAAATAGACTTTGGTCCAACGGCTGGGAGTGAATTTTATTTCGCCCTTTTTAACCACTTCAATCGCAGGCTTGGCCAACGGCTTCATTTTCACAAACCATTGCTTGGACAAATATGGTTCGACAATTGTATGGCAGCGATAACAATGGCCGACCGCATGATCATGATCAGTGGTTTTTTCGAGGAGATTTCTTTCCTCTAATTCCTCCAAAATAGCCTCACGAGCCTCAAATCTATCCATGCCCATAAATTGTCCGGCATTTTCATTTAATTTGGCATCAGGCTGCATGATATTTACAAATTCCAATTTGTGGCGCTTGCCGATTTCGAAATCATTGGGATCATGGGCTGGCGTAACTTTTACCGCACCGGTGCCGAATTTAGGGTCTACAGTAGAATCAGCGATAATTTTAATCGGACGCTCCATCAAAGGCAGAGTCAAAGTTTTTCCAATAAGATTCTTATAGCGCTTATCTTTGGGGCTAACTGCAACTGCGGTATCTCCAAGCATAGTTTCCGGACGGGTTGTGGCAACTACTACGAATTTGCTAGGCTCATCCTTGAAAGGATACTTTATATAATAGAGTTTACCTTTTAAATCTTTATGCTGAGCTTCTTCATCTGACAATGCAGTCTGGCAACGCGGGCACCAGTTGATAATGTATTTTCCGCGATAGATTAATCCTTTTTTATAGAGATGAACAAAAACTTCTTTGACCGCGTTCGAATAATCATCATCCATGGTAAAACGAAGCCGCGACCAGTCGCAGGCACATCCAAGCTTTTTTAACTGATGAATTATGGTATCGCCATATTTATCCTTCCACTGCCAAAGCCGCTTGATAAATTCTTCTCTACCTAAATCCTCGCGGGTCTTACCTTCTTGCGCTAGTTCACGCTCGACGACGTTTTGGGTGGCGATTCCGGCATAGTCGGTTCCCGGCATCCACAAAGACTCAAAACCTTGCATCTTTTTATAGCGGATTATGATATCCTGCAAAGTATTATTTAGGGCGTGGCCCATATGCAGGATTCCCGTGACATTCGGCGGCGGGATTACAATACAGAACGGTTTCTTTTTAGAATTAGCTTTGGTAGAAAATAGATAATTTTTCTGCCAAAAATCGTAGATTTTATCTTCCGCTTCTTTGGGATTATAACGTGTGGCGAGTTCTGTCATGTGGATATATATTAATAATCTTTAAGTTAAGTGAGCTAAAATTTCCAATCAGGGTATCTTTCTGTACCAAAATAATGACTAGGATATGCGTTACGAAGAAAACTTTTTGGTAAAACCTTAAGAAGACCAAAGCCCACCACTTCGACATCTATTTCTTTTTCTAACGGGCTACGATCAAAGTTAATTTTACTTTCCCTAATTTGGGTCAAATCCATAACCATCAGTTTCTCATCAAGGGCACCTGGACGACTAGAAGCATAAATCAATAATTTTCCATCTGGAGACCATGCTACATATCTATCAGCCCCAGAGTTTCTAGTAATCCGCCTTCTATTTTGACCGTCTTTATCCATAAGATAAATTTCTAAGTTTTCTCCTCCCGAAAGAGAAGTTTCGCCACAAACAAAAGCAATTTGAGAGCCGTCAGGAGAATAAATTGGAAAATAATCCTTTTCTTTGTAAGTAGTAAGCTGTTTTAGTTCTTTTGTTACGAAGGTATAAGTCCATATATCATCATTTCCGGAGCGCTGTGATGTAAAGATTAGGGTTTTACCATCCGGAGAAAAATGAGGCGTAAAATCCATCCCTTCATAGTCGGTTATCTTCTCAAGATTTGAACCATCGATATTCTTGGTATAGATATCGATATTCCCGTCGTAGTTGGCGCAGAATACAATATTGGTTCCATCGGGAGACCAATCAGGAGTATTATGCCAACGGTTTGTATCCGTAATCCGCATTTCGTTTTTTCCATCTTCGTCCATCATCCATATTTCAGGCGTTCCGGTCCGATTAGAAACAAAGATTATTTTTTTACCATCAGGAGACCATTTGGGGCAATCGTTCCAAAAATCGCCAAATGTTAATTGTTTTAATTCCTTACTGGTTAAATCGAGGGTCCAGATATCATAATCTCCAGTTTTACCTGAAGAAAAAACAATTTTTCCTTTTAGCTCCATCTCGACTCCTTATGGCTTGTTATTTTGTTTGATCTTTTAATAACTTGTACTCGACGCTATCCACCAAAGCTTGCCAGCTGGCCTCAATAATATTTTCATGCACGCCGACAGTGGTCCAGGAATCGGTCTCATCCTGGGATTCGATTAAGACGCGCACCTTGGCAGCAGTTCCTGCCTCAGCGTCAAGCACGCGGACCTTAAAGTCTGATAGGCGCATATTCAAAATGTTGGGATAAAATTCCTTTAAGGCTTTTCTTAACGCGTTATCAAGGGCATTCACCGGGCCATCGCCTTCGGCAGCAGAATAATGTTCTTTGTTTTTGACTTTCAGCCGAATAGTGGCTTCGGAGAAAACGCGGTTATCTTTTCTTTTTTCCACCATGACCTTAAAACCTTCCAACTCAAAAAATTTCTTATATTTTCTGAAAGCCTTTTTCATGAGGATCTCAAATGAGCCATCAGCAGCTTCAAATTGATAACCTTTGTGCTCCAAATCCTGTAAAAGTTGCAAGAACTTTTTCGTCTTGGGAGATTTTTTGTTTAACTCAAGCTCCAATTCCTGGGCTTTCAAAACAATCGGCGTCTTTCCTGCCAATTCTGAAACCAGGAATCTGCGTTTATTACCCACGGAATGCGGGTCAATATGCTCATAGGTCTTAGGGCTTTTCATCATTGCGTCAATATGCACCCCGGCCTTATGGGCAAAAGCAGACCTGCCCACAAACGGCTGGTTGTCATCGTGTTTGACATTACTGACCTCGCTGATAAAATAGGATACTTGTGTCAAATCCTTAAGTTTTGTTTTAGGGATAGACTCAATTTTGGTTTTGGTGGCAAGAATTCCGATAATCGTGCAGAGATTAGCGTTACCGCATCTTTCTCCCAGCCCGTTAAAGGTGCCTTGTACCTGGACGCAGCCGGAATCAACCGCAGCAATGCTATTTGCCACTGCCAAATCCAAATCGTTATGGGTATGGATTCCTAACGGCGCTTTGACTTTAGATTTTACATCTTCAAGAATACCGACGAGCTCATCGGTCAATGTGCCGCCGTTAGTATCGCAGAGCACCAGGACCTCGGAACCGGCATTCGCTGCTGCCTGCAAGGTCTTTATGGCGTATTCAGGATTCTCTTTGTAGGCATCAAAGAAATGCTCGGCATCATAAAAAACTCTTAGGCCGCTGGATTTTAGAAACGATACTGAATCGGAAATCATATTCAGGTTTTCATCCAAAGTGGTCTTAATAACTTCCGTGACGTGAAAATCCCAGCTTTTACCAAAAATTGTAACAAGCTTAGCCTTAGATGCCACGATTTCTCTTAGGTTCTTATCTTGGCTGGCCTTTATTCCTGCACGACGGGTAGAACCAAAAGCGACAAGTTTAGCGGTCTTAAGATGCACCTTTTGCATCTTTTTAAAGAATTCCCTGTCTTTGGGATTAGAGCCCGGCCATCCGCCTTCAACGTAATGAATACCTAATTCATCAAGTTTTTTGGCGATACGCAATTTGTCGTTTACCGAATAGGAAATCCCTTCGGTCTGCGAGCCATCGCGAAGCGTGGTATCGTATAACTCTACCTTCATTTTCTTCACCTCTTGATCAAATTGAATTTCTTATCTAATGCCTTTACGGCTAATTTACCAAGCTTCTGTTTTACAATGCAGGAAATGCTGATTTCGGAAGTAGAAATCATCTCAATATTGATTTTGTTTTCCGCTAAAACCTTGAACATCTTGGCGGCAATGCCCGGATGTGACTTCATACCCACTCCGATAATAGAAACCCTGGCGATATGAGCGTCTTTTAAGACATCGCCGGCCTTGATTTGGCGCGCGACCTTTTTAGTCATAGCCAATGCCTGAGGAAGCTCGCTTCTGGGGACGGTAAATGAGATATCGGTCTGCCTGGTGTGGCTGACGTTCTGGACGATCATATCCACATTGACGCCGACTTTGGATATCTCTTCAAATATCTTGGCGGCAATGCCGGGCTTATCCGGAACGTTACATATGGTTAGCTTTGCCTCTTTATTGTTTAAGGTTACGCCTCTTACAAAAACGCCTTCCATCTTTTTTGAATCGTTAACGATCATTGTCCCCTCCTTAGTGGAAAAAGATGATCTGACATGAATTGGAATCTTGAATTTTTTGGCAACTTCTATGGATCGCGCCTGCATGACTTGGGCGCCCAGAGACGCCATCTCCAGCATCTCATCATAAGTAATTGAATCAATCTTTTTTGCTTTTCTATCTACGCGGGGATCAGAGGTAAAGATCCCTTCCACGTCGGTATAGATTTCGCACATTTTCGCGTTTAAGGTTTTTGTTAAAGCGACAGCGGTCAGGTCCGAGCCGCCGCGGCCAAGGGTAGTAATATCTTCGTTTTTAGTTACACCTTGAAAACCGGCAACGATAACCACCTTATTTTCTTTTAGGGCATTATGGATTCTTCTGGCGTCGATCCTTACGATACGCGCCTTGGTATGGGTTGAATCAGTAATAATCCCCACCTGGCCACCGGTAAAAGATATGGCGTCATGGCCTAGCTCTTCAATTGCCATAGCTAGAAGCGCGCAGGAAATCTGCTCGCCGGTTGACATCAACATATCCATTTCGCGCTCGGGAGGATCCTGGGAGATCTGGCCGGCCAGCTCAATTAATTCATCAGTGGTATCACCAAGAGCTGAAACCACAACCACCAAGTCATATCCTTCCTTTTTGTAAGAAGCTACTCGCTTGGCAACCTCTTTTATCCTTTCGGGATTGGCGACCGAGGAGCCGCCATATTTTTGAACGATTAAACCTTTCGACATAGTTTTCCTCTCTTAAAAATTCTTCTTGCCTCAATTACCATAAACAAACCTAAGAAAATCAATAAAATTGAGATAATCAAAAGGCCGTAATTCCCGCCTTTGAGATAATTTATAGACTGATACACCAAGGCCGCAATAGTGGTAATGATCATGAATATCGCCGGGATAATGGTGTAGCGCAGGGTTTTATGCTTGCACAATAACCAGGCGCTGAGGACTATCAATGCCAAAGCGGCGACCAACTGATTTGACGCACCGAAAGCCGGCCAAAGCTTATTCCATTTTCCCGATAAAGCCAGGCCGCCACCGGCCAATACTACTAAAAGAGTAGAAAAATAACGGTTCTTAACCCCGGTTAATTCCTGAGTTATGTAGCGACAGATGCGCGCTGCCGTATCAAGCGTGGTTAAAATAAAGGCATTTAAAATTGTAATTGCGATAAAACCGCCGTACGGGCCCAAAACCGGCTTGGCGATCCCGTCATAACCTACGCCGAATAATCTTACCGGCCCCATCTCCTTTAATGCTGCCGCAAGATTTGTTGAGCGGACACCGGCAGTAACCGCAATAACCGCCAATACCGCAACAACTCCTTCAGCAACCATACCGCCATAACCGATTTTTTTTGCGTCGGCCTCTGTGGCTATTTGTTTGGAGCTTGTGCCTGAGGCAATCAAAGAATGAAATCCTGAAATGGCGCCGCAGGCGACCGTAACGCACATCATCGGCCACAATAATCCTTCCTGGGACTTCCAGGAAACATACATTCCGGTGGATATGGTAGGACGCAAAATAAATATTCCTAAATATCCAAAGATCAATCCGGCAAAAAGTAAAAAACTAGAAAGATAATCGCGCGGCTGCAAAAGTATAGTTACTGGCAAGATCGAAGCAATATAGCAATAGACCAATAAAACTATAGACCAGATTATCAAAGAGTTGCCTGGTAAATTCACAGGAAATAATTCTCCTAAAAAAATCAATCCCACTAACAAAACCAAACCGATGACCGTTGCCAAAACAGTATTGGTCTTAAGCTGATACAACATAAAACCCACGACCATGGCAACCGGTATAAGGCCCAAAGATGGTAAAACAATCTTGGGTTCCTTAACGAATGTGTCGGCGCAAAAATAGACGAATACCGCAATCACCAAAACCAAGGCAAGCCAGATAAAACAGGAAAATATAATCTTTGCCCTGCGAGAAACTGTATTCTGCGCCATTTCAGCGATAGAACTGCCGCCTTCTCTCACCGAAGTTATCAAAGATCCGAAATCATGAACTCCGCCGATAAAAATCGTGCCCAATACTATCCAGATTAAAGCCGGCAACCACCCCCATAAAACGCAAGCAATTACCGGTCCGATAATCGGTCCGGCGCCGGCAATAGATGCAAAATGATGCCCAAAAAGGACCAGCCAGTGCCTGGCCGGGACATAATCTACTCCGTCAAATTTCGTGTTTGCAGGAGTGGGACGCTTTGGATCGACTTCCCAAAGCCTTTCAAACTTACGGGCGTAATATTTATATCCGATAAAAAATAAAACGAAAGCGCTAACTATTATTAACAACGAATTCATTTTATGCCATTTATAAGATAGTTCATCAATTGGTAGCCGTGCTCAAACTTAAACTCGGTATCTTTGGCGCTTTTTTCATCAAAGGTTGCGATTGTCCCGGCGGGTATATCTGTCCCGTAAGCTGCGAAATAAACCGGATCGGCTACATGTGTCCTGACCGCAATGGGAGTGGCATGGTCAGGGACGACCATGATCCTGAAATCTTTCTTCCCTTCAAAATGTTTTAATATAGGGCCTATTATCTCGCGGTCAATCCTTTCAAAGCAGGCGATCTTCATCCTAAGATCCCCGTTATGTCCCGCCTCATCGGTTGCTTCAACGTGAATAAAAACGAAATCTTTATCCTCCAGGGCTTTGATGGCATATTCAGCCTTTCCCCTGTAATTAGTGTCGTAATAACCTGTGGCTCCCGGAACATCTATTACCTCCAAGCCCATGGTCCTTCCCATTCCCTTGATTAGATCAACGGCAGAGATGACTGCGCCGGTGACGCCGAATTTTTCTTTGAAGCTGGGGATGTTGGGCTTTTTACCCGGGCTCCAGAGCCAAATCATGTTTGCCGGGTTTTCCTTAAGGTCAATCCGGACATGATTTATTTCATGGCTAAGCAGAACTTCTCTGGACGCGTTCATAAGATTAATTAATTCTTCTGAGCCTTTGCCCTTAGGCAAATACCTAGATATCTCTTTGCCTAGGATATCATGAGGAGGAGTACAGGAAATCTTTGCAAAATCAATATCGCCAGCATTTTTTATTACCATCAGATGCCGATAGCTTACGCCGGGATAAAATTTGATCGTTTTGCTGCCTAATTTTTTATCAAGCGAGTCTATAAGTATCCCTGCTTCTTTGCTGGTGATATGGCCGGAACTATAATCGATCATCTGCTCGTTTTCAACAGTTACAAGATTGCAGCGATAGGCCACATCGCTCTCGGAAAGCTTAACCCCTAAGTTGGCTGCTTCCAGCGGCCCACGACCGGTATAATAAACCTTTGGGTCATATCCTAAAATTGAAAGATTAGCCACGTCCGATGCCGGAGACATCCCAGCCGGGATAGTGCTGACCATCCCCACCTGTCCGTTTTTGGCGATGAAGTTTATGTTATCTCTATGCGCGACCTCCAAGGGAGTCCTGCCCTGCAACTCTTCCAAAGGATAATCGCACATCCCATCGGGGACTAGAACAACGTATTTCATATTCTCTCTTCAATCCTTCTTATTAATAATCTTGTAAGCCTGTTTTTATCTGTGGCCTGACCGATTATTTTCTTATTTTTATCCACTATATATGCCCGATAATGGTTGTCTTTAAAGGTATTAGCGATGACTAAATCTGCTTTAGTATTTTTTAATAATCCGAAAGCGCGGTCAATAAGCGCAGATTTAGAAACATTCAGTTCTAATTTAAATAAAACCAAGAATACATTTGGATTTTTCTTCTTTACCCTGTCAGCGAGCTTCGGAGTCAAAACCAAATCCAGCGACAACCTCTTAAGGTCGGACCTAATCTTATCCGAGGAGCTTTCTTTTGGCTGATAATCAGAAACTGCGGCTGAATGTATCAAGACAGCGTAATTTTTATTTATTTCTTTGGTAAATAAATCTTTAAAATCATCAAAGTATTTAAACGGTTTTACTTTTATGCAGTTATTGCTAAAAGAATTTTCCGTCGGACCCATAAGCAGGGTAACGTCAGCCCCGAGCTTCTTTGCCTGGCGCGCCAAGAGCAACCCGGTTTTTCCCGAAGCGATATTGCTTATAACCCTAACCTTATCGATCGCAACCCATGTCGGGCCGGCAGTAATCAATATCTTCTTTTTCTTGAGGCTCATCAAAGAATCTCTTTTAATATAGCTTCTATCTTTGGCTTAACAACCTTCGGGCTCTTGACTGATTGTATCGCCCTGTCCGGATCCTTCAGGCCATGACCGGTCAGAATGCAAACGATACGAATCTTACCGGAAACAACATGGAAGAAACCTTTTTGGTTTAGCTTAATCAATCCGGCAACAGAAGCAGCTGATGCCGGCTCAACAAAAACCCCTTCTTTGGCTAATAACTTGTAGGCCTGAAGAATTTCATCATCTGAAACCATATCAATGATACCGCCGGACTCATCGCGCGCTGCTTCTGCGTATTTCCAGCTGGCAGGATTGCCAATCTTGATTGCAGTGGCAATGGTCTTGGGGTCTCGTATCACTTTCTTTCTTACAATCGGAGCCGCGCCCTCTGCTTGGAACCCCATCATCTTTGGCAATACCTTGATCTTCCCAATCCTCTGGTATTCCTTATAACCTTTCCAATATGCGGTTATATTGCCGGCGTTTCCCACGGGGATAAACTGGTAATCCGGAGCCACGCCCAGATAATCGCAGACCTCAAAAGCAGCAGTCTTTTGCCCTTCAATCCTGTAAGGATTAAGTGAATTCACCAAGGTAATCGGATGTTTTGCAGTTATTTCTTTAACGACATTCAGGGCGTCATCAAAATTTCCGTCAATTGCCAGAACTTTGGCGTCATGGATAAGCGCCTGAGCAAGCTTTCCCAAAGCAATCGCGCCCTTAGGGATTATCACAATGCACTTTAATCCTGCCTTGGCAGAATAGGCCGCAGCCGAGGCTGATGTATTTCCCGTTGATGCGCACATGACGGCCTGAGAATTTTCCTCTTTTGCCTTGGATATTGCCAAGGTCATACCCCTGTCCTTGAACGAACCGGTAGGATTTAAACCCTCGTATTTTAAATAAACTTCAAAATTGTCTCCTAATAGTTTCGATAAATTCTCCGAGAGAATAAGCGGAGTATTTCCTTCCTGCAGGCTGACAACCGGAGTTTTTTCGCTAATCGGAAGATACTCGCGGTATCTATCGATTACGCCTTTATAAATCATTAAAGCTCCTTTTCTATCCTGATAGCCACCGGATAATCTCTGATAACCGCTAATTTATAAATTCTTTCCAACGCTAACCTCATATTCTTTTCTGTAGCTTCATGTGTGAGCATAATGATAGGCACTATCTTTGCGCGCCTTCTTCCCTTTTGGGTAACTGAAGATATGCTTATACCGTATTGCCCCAAAACGCCGGAGATTCTGGCCAGCACGCCAGGCTTATCTATCGCCATGAATCTGATATAGTATTTTGATTGGATATCAGAAATTTTTACCAACTTCTGCAAGAGGGGTTTTCTTAAAAACAGCCTTTCGCTAAAAGTATTGCTGGTAGACTGTAAGTCTCTGGCCAAATCTATCAGGTCACTGACGACTCCTGAGGCAGCAGAAAGTGCTCCCGCGCCCTGGCCGTAAAGAAGCAAGTCTCCCATTAAATCCGTATTGATATAAACCGCGTTAAAAATCCCGCTTACCGATGAAAGAAGGTTCTCTTTGGGAACCATAGTCGGATGCACCCTGACATCCAAGGCGACTCCTTCTTTCTTTGCGATTGCCAACAGCTTAATCACCATATTCAATTCTTCCGCGAATTTGATATCGGCTAAAGAAATTTTAGAAATTCCTTCAATATAGATATCTTCCATCTTAAAGAGCTTCCCAAAAGCCAGATAAACCAGGATTAACAATTTATGAGCAGTATCTATCCCGTCTATATCTAAAGAAGGATTTCTTTCGGCGAATCCTTTTTTCTTAGCATCCAAGATGGCGCTGTTAAAGGAACACTCCTGCTCAGACATCCTGGTCAAGACAAAATTAGAAGTGCCGTTAATAACGCCAAAGATCCCGTCAACTTTATTTGCAATCAATGATTCTCTTAATGTTTTTATGATCGGGATTCCGGCGCCGACAGAAGCCTCAAAATATATATTCCTCTTATATCGCCTTGCTGCCTTAAAGATATCCTTACCTTCCTGGGCGATGAGAGCTTTGTTTGCCGTGACCACATGCTTCTTTTTCGCCAAAGAATTAATAATTATTTCTTTGGCAGGATGTATGCCTCCGACTAATTCTACAACCACATCTATATCCGGATCGTTTAAGATGTCGTTTACGTTCTTGGTCTTTATGTATCTGTCTAATTTTATCGGCCGGCGAGTAATAAAATCCTTGTCGCAGACTTTTTTAGCGGCAAATTCAAAGCCGGTCTTTTCTTTTATCAGAGACCTCTTGTCTTTCAGGATTTTAAGCAGGCCGGCTCCGACCGTACCGAAACCGACGAGGCCAATATTTATCTTTTTCATTTCCAGCCTTCTCCTTTAGTTTTTCTGACAAAAAAATCAACTGTTTCTTTAAGCAGAACCTTGGAAGATTCATCTAATTCTATAAAGATTACACGAGTGTTGTAAATTAGTCCTTCCACCACAAGTTTTGACTCTATTACCTTGGCCTCAAGATTAATCCCCATTACAGAAATTGGGGTTTTCAATTCGACCTCTAAAATCGTGCCGGGCAAGAAATCTTCGGAGGTAGTAAAAAACATTCCGCCTTCTGAGATGTCTTTAATCTGCGACACTTCGCGCTTACCTTCTTTATTCTTCACCTTGTAGGTAACTACGAACTGCCGTTTTATTCTTTCATGACCCCTGCGTTCTTTTCCATCAGCCATTTCTCAACCTCCTTTTCAGAGATTGTCCTAGCACGGTTGAATTTTATTGTTATTTAAAGTCGGGGAGGTGGGACTTGCGAGCCGCCTCCACCGTTTCGTATTTACGCGGCGAAGTGCCGAGGCCTTCTAGTATAAATTCTAGAAGCCGAGGCAAACTTTCAACCGGTATCTCTTTTTTTGGTCCCTCGCTGTCTAATTAAAAAAGATATCAGCTCGGGATCATCCGCCATAGGCGGATGGTCGGGGAGGTGGGACTTGAACCCACGACCTTTTGAACCCCATTCAAACGCGCTAAGCCAAACTGCGCTACTCCCCGAATTGCCCTAATTTTCTAATCTTGCAATTCGGTGCTGAGCCACGACGAATAGTCGGGGCGAAGCACCTCTTGATTATTTTTAAAACTCGCTCTTTCTTTTCCTGGACATCAAATCCCTAACAGCTTTATTAGGAGATTTATTCTTATACAGGACCTTATACGTTTCTGTAAAAATTGGCATTTCAACCTTATGCTTCTGGCTTAAGAAATGTGTTGATTTTGCAGTGGGAACACCTTCGGCAATCATTTCCATTTCCTCCAACACATCTTTTAGTTCCCTGCCACGGCCGATCTGTTCTCCTACGAATCTATTTCGGCTAAATGGACTTATACAGGTTGTTACCAAGTCACCTAGACCGCTTATCCCGCTAAAAGTCTTTGCCTCTGCTCCCAAAACTACGCCAAGTCTTGCCATTTCAGCAAGGCCCCTTGCTAGAATAGCAGCCTTAGTATTTGTACCAAACCTTAATCCGTCGGAAATTCCACAGGCGATGGCGATAACATTTTTTAGGCTGCCACCTAATTCCACTCCAACAACATCCCTATTGGTATAAACTCTGAATCTATCGGTAATTAAAACATCCTGCAGATCCTTCGCAAGCTTAGGGTCCCTGCTGGCTACGACGACCGTAGTAGGGATGCCCCTTGCAACTTCATGGGCGATTGTGGGTCCGGATAACACAGCTAAGCTTACCTTCCCTAGTACGTCATAAACCACTTCCGACATACGTTTTAAAGTAGCAGTCTCGATCCCCTTAACAACGCTTAAGAAGATCTTGCCGGGCGTATTGTATATCTTTAATTTAATCAAAACGCTTCTTAAATATTGCGACGGAACGGCTAAAATAATCAAATCGGCACCGATAACGGCTTCCTTAAGGCTGTTTGTTATAAGGATCCCCTCCGGAATTTTAACTCCGGACAAAAATTTTGCATTGACCCTTTTTTTCTTTAGATACCCGACATAATCATCAAAAGCTCCCCACAAATTGACTTTGTATCCTTTTCTATAAAGGATAATGGCCAATGTTGTACCCCATCCCCCGTCACCGATAACTGAAATATTTTTAATCATCTTATTTATATACCAAGCCCGTAACCGGCCTTTCTTCCCGGGTTATAAATCTAACGCCCGTATCATAACTTGATTCGGAAAGCCTTTTCTGCCAGACAACCTTCCCCAGAACTCCTTGCTCTATAACAACGCTATTTTTCTCAATTTCTTTGCAGAGCTCGATAGCTCCGGAGTCTAGCTTTAGCCAAAGCACGGTGTCTTTGGAAACTTTTTCATTTAAATTGCAGCGAAGGCCAGAATTGCTGATATCCCTGGTATATCCTTCTAATATTTTTGTCACCGTAGCTCTCTTACAAAGCTTATACATAAGTGGCCGCTGGTAACTTAAACGGATAAATTTCCTTCTATCTTGTCCGGAGAATTTCTTCTTTTTTGTTTTCATTTTAATTTGGAGCGAGCGAAGGGAATCGAACCCTCGTGAATAGCTTGGAAGGCTATCGTTCTACCATTGAACTACGCTCGCATCTATTATTCTTTTCGTTTCTTGCCGGTTCTTAATTCTGCTAATTCCCAGCTATAATCGTACAAGTGAAGACCTTTGCTTACCGCAATAATTTCTCCGTCTTCTACTCCGATTTCATCAGCCATATAATTTTTTACAAGCTGCAAACCACCGAGGTTTGACGGAAATCCTCCCCATAAATCCCAGGAGCGAAAATACAAAATAAAATGTAATTTTCCGTAACGCACCCGCGTATCAATTAAACGAAGGCATGGCGGATCATCAAGTTTTAAATCCGAAGGCATGCCGATTTCCATACATGCCTGGTTTGTGCCAAAGCCATCTCGCTTATACATCTTGATGACTTCTTCAACCTGATTGCAATCAAGCGGGATTTCTCGTATCATTTCTTTGCCGTCGCGAGTTTCTTTGACGCGAGCCTTGGGATCGACAAGTCTTTCTCCATAGGTATAATCTTCGGTTGCGGTTTTGGCGCCGGTTAAAAGATAGCTCAAATAACCGTTGATATATTCCATGTCGGTCGGCGCAGGAATAGACATTCCTTCGGGAATAATAGGAATGATCTGATGTCCTGGTTTCTTTACGCGAACAGTTGCAAAATCAAATTCCAGGCGCTTCTGCCCCTTGTAACTTCCGCGGTCAATTGTATATACATGGCCCTTCTCTATGATTGCGGAAAGGCACTGGAACCAGGCATCGTCCAAATCAAATGCTTCAATATGGACCGGTTTTAAGAACTGTTCTTGCATCAATTTCTCATTCATAAAAATTTTTATGGTGCCCTGCTTCGCCCTTCAACAGGTAAACAATGGTATGGGCTTCATAGGGCAGAGACGGATTCGAACTTAAAATTTCCGCCGCTGCACACGTATGAAATTTTAATCCTGCACTTCGACTCCATCTCAGTGTCATTCGAAAGTCCTGAGCTAAGCGAAGGAAGGCCAAAAGGCCGAAGGACGCCGACCCGCAATTAATCCTATTTTCTTCTCTCTTGTTAAACCTTTTATCCTTGCTTCCAATTTTAATGCCTCAGACTTAGTCGCAACTTCTTTTCTGTGAACTAGCTTAACTGGCCTGCGATATTGTGTAAACCTACATCCATATCCACTGTTGTGCTCTTTTATTCTCCTAACCAGATCGTTAGTAATGCCAGTATAGAGTTTTTTATCCTTGCATTCAATAATATAAACACACCACGGCATCTTTTATCCCAGGTCCTTCGTAGCTTCGCTCCTCAGGACCATTCTTGCCAGAATTTTAAGCAAAGGCAAGAATGGGCAGGGACGGATTCGAACCGCCGAAGCACGAAGTGCAACAGATTTACAGTCTGTCCCCTTTAGCCACTTGGGTACCTGCCCGTTAAAAAGTCAAAAGTAAAAATTCAAAAGTAAAAAGTACTCAAGGCAAAAGTAAAAATCTTTAATTTTGAATTGCTTCTTTTTGAATTTTGCCTTTTGAATTTTGATTTTTCAAAGAGCTGGCGAGAAGAATCGTGGTTCGATTTCTCTCACCATACTTCGAACCATACTGAGCAACGCCGAAGTAAACCTCCGAGCTGAGGTTTATCCTTCGCCATAATATTTTCAAAATGGAGCCGATGAAGGGAATCGAACCCCCGACCCGTGGTTTACAAAACCACTGCTCTACCAACTGAGCTACATCGGCGTAAGTATAATTCCTCTGTCGCTCAGGATCCCTCGAAGAATCCCGAGTGAAAACGAGGGACAAAACCCCTGCTCTACCAACTGCCTCGCACCGAGTGCCTATAATTTATGTGTGCTCGGCACGAGGTGAGCTACGCCAGCAATTGTCAACACATTTGTATACCCCGATGGCAAGCATTGGGGCTTGTCTTCTGTATATTGTATTCTCAACGGGGTATACTTCAGTCCTTCGATTACACTCAGGACTGACCCTGAGTCTGTCGAATGGGTCAGTGTTGACACTGAGAGCGACAAGCCCTTTAAAGATTTTTCCGCCTTCAGCGGAACGGCTCTGACTCCCCAATGACAAGCATTGGGGCTTGTCGCCGAATGTGTCAATTCGAACAATGTTTAACCGCATCTGGAATATTATCAATTATGTCTGAAGCAACCAGGCCAGGCTGTGTCTTTTTCTTCGCCGCAAAATCTCCCGCCAATCCATGTAGATAGACGGCGTATTTTGCTGCCTCAAAAGGAATTAATCCTTGCGCTAAGAAAGATGCGATAATCCCGGTCAATACATCCCCGCTACCAGCGGTAGCCATGCCGGGATTGCCGGTATTGTTTATATATACCTTTCCTTTACCGTCGGCGACAACAGTATGGTTTCCTTTTAAAACAACTAGACAATTATATTTTTTAGCAAAGCTTAATGCAATATCTTTTCTATTTTTTTGTACAGCATTTGTCAAAGTACCCAAAAGCCTTGCCATTTCACCGGGATGAGGAGTCAAAATCTTTATTCCCTTAAACTTTTTAAGATAACCAACCAATGCATTTAATCCATCGGCGTCAATCACAGTAGGCAATGTGTTTTCTTGAGAGACTATTTTCCTGACTAAATGCTTAACGGAACTGTTTTGAGAAAGACCCGGACCGACAACTAAAACATCTGTTTTGGATAAAAACTTCTTTATTTCTGCGTATGCCTCAAGACTGACTGAGCCTTCTTTTGTCTGGGCTAATGGCTTTGTCATCACTTCAAAGATTTTCTTTGGAATAGCCATGCTTAAATCTTTGGGTAAACCCACCGTAACTAATCCTGCCCCTGAACGCATTGCCGCTTTAGCGCACAGAATTGCTGCTCCAGGCATATTGCGAGAGCCGGCAAGCATAAATATATGACCGAAATCGCGCTTATGCGAATCAGTTTTTCTTCGTAATAATTGCGCTGGCAACCGCATAATCTTTTGTATGGGAAATGGAAATCGTTATCTGGACACCGTTTCGTTTACTTTTGAGCTCGCAAACAGGTTTTCCATTTTCGTTATTTATTATCTTGATATCTTTGAAATCTATCTTTTGATCGCTAAAAGCCTTTATAACCGCTTCTTTAGCGGCAAAACGCGCAGCCAAATGTTCGTACGGAAAACGCCTGTTTTTCGCGTAGGCCAACTCCTCGTCGGTAAAAACCCGCTTCAAGAAGCCGTCTTTCCACTTCTTTATCGCATCTTTAACCCTTTTTACTTCTATTATGTCAATTCCTGAGCCAACAATCATATGATTTTTAATTTTCTATTAACTCCAGCATCTCTTTTACTGCTCTTTCTAAACCCACGAAAACTGCATAAGAAATTATTGAGTGGCCGATATTCAATTCTTCAACCCCGGGGATTCCGGCGATACTAGAAACATTGCGATAATTCAGTCCATGGCCGGCATTTACTCTTAGGCCTATATTTAAAGCGTGCTTAGTAGCTTCAACGATTTCTTTAAGATGGAACTTTCGCCAGGCTTCGGTTTTACTATCGGCATATCTACCCGTATGAAATTCTATAAACTCGCATCCAACTTTTCTTGAAGCCTCAATCTGTTTTCTTTCCGGGTCAATAAACAAGCTTACAACGATATCCTTACTCTTAAGCCTTTCAATTACATTCTTAATCTTATCTCTGTATAGCGCGACGTTCAAGCCGCCCTCAGTTGTCAACTCCTGCCTTTTTTCCGGCACAAGCGTTGCTTGGTCCGGCTTAAGCCTGCAAGCGATATCAACGATTCCGGGGTTGATTGACATCTCCAGATTTAATCTTGATTTTATTGTTGCCTTTAGCTTAATTAAATCCTTATCCTGGATATGCCGCCGATCTTCCCTGAGATGCGCGACTATACTATCGGCCCCCGCCTTAACGCAAAGGCAGGCAGCCTTTATAGGATCGGGCTCTATTCCACCACGCGCCTGCCTTAAAGTCGCGACATGGTCTATGTTAACACCAAGCTTAGCCATAATCTTAGTCGATTAAAAAAATTCTCTTGCCAGCTCGCCGTTAACATAAAGCCAAGTAATCACGGCCAGAATAAGCGCAACTAATTTCAGCAAGAAATTATAAGTGAATAATGCTTTAAGGTTCATTTCTTACCTTTTTGCTGCTGAATAATAAGGTTATTCTTAAGAAGTTTTATGAGATTAACTTTTTCATCAACGCTATGCAATTTTCCGTTTAAAGCAAAAGAGATACTGCCCGATTCTTCGGAAACAACTACAACTATCGCATCGGTTTGTTCCGTCAAGCCGACAGCGGCCCTGTGTCTAGTACCTATGGTCTTAGCTATATTAGGATTCTCAGTAAGAGGAAAAAGGCAAACAGCTGAAGCAACCCTATCGCCCTGGATTATTATTCCTCCGTCATGAAGAAGAGAACCTGGTTCGAATATCGTCTGTATTATCTCGGCGGAAACTTTACAATCCAAAATAATACCGCTTTCAGCGTAAGTTTTAAGCCCATTGGCCCTTTCTATGGCGATAATCGCGCCGATTTTCTTTTTGGATAACGTCTCTGCCGCAGAAGCAATCTCGTCGATAAGAGCAATTATTTCTTCTTCTTTCAAAAATAAAGAAAAAAGATGGTGCTGCCCGATCTTAGCCAAGCCTTGACGCAATTCCGGCTGAAAGATTATCAAGAAGGCTATGACAGAAATCGCAAAAATCTTTGTCAACAACCAATCAAGGGTATCCAGCCCAAATATCTGAAAAGCAAAAAAAGCCACGACCAAAAATATTATTCCCTTTAAAACCTGGAAGGCCCTGGTTCCTTGAAAAAATACAAGAATTCTGTAGTAGACAAACCAAAGTATGCCAATTTCAAGCACTGGCTTCAAGCCGTACCAAATGTTTTTAAGAGTATCTGAAGTCATTTCTTTTCCTCCCTCAATTTAAATTTAAAATTGAGTCGGTTATTTTTATTACTTCCCTTATCTTCTTTACTTCATGGACTCTTACAATATGCGCTCCATTCTTTACGGCAACTGTAACTGCTGCTGCCGTACCCATGAGCCTCTCGGTAGCGGGCAGATCAAGCAATTTCCCGATGAATGATTTTCTAGATGGGCCTACAAGTATGGGGCGGCCTAGAGTCTTTAATTCGCTTAATCTTTTCAGGATTTCCAGATTATGTTCTAAAGTCTTGCCAAATCCTATCCCGGGATCAATAATAATTTTCTCTTTCTTTACTCCTTGGCTGATAACAAAATCAACCGATTTTTGGAGGCCATCTATTATCTCTCCCATAAGGCATTTATATTGCGGTTTTTTCTGCATCGAACGGGGATTGCCTTTTATATGCATCAAAATCAGCGCTGCGCGATATTTAGAAGCAACCCTTATAAGCTTAGAATCATTTTTGATGCCCATAATATTATTAACAATACATGCCCCCGCACCCAAAGCAACTTTAGCGACTTCTGGTTTATAGGTATCTATAGAAATCGGAACCTTAAGAGTTTTTGAAATCCTTTTTATGATAGGGACAACTCTTTCTATTTCTTCTTTGGGTTTTACGGGCCTTGATCCTGGCCGTGTGGATTCGCCTCCGATATCAATGATATCGGCACCGTCTTTAACCATTTTCTCAATATCCCTAACGATTAAGTCTTGCAGCTGTCGGCTGCGATGATTGCCGGTGAAAGCATAAAAACCATCGCCGCTAAAAGAATCGGGAGTAAGATTAACTATCCCCATTATTAACGTCCGCCTGCCTAAATTTATCCTGTGGCTTCCCGCCTCAATTGTAAACTTATCGCGAAGATAATTATCTATCAATTCGTTCAATCTTAAAGAAAGCAGACTTAATCCGAAAGGTTGTCTCTGTAATTTGCCGGATAATTGCCTGAGCTGGTTTAAATTCCCCATAATCATGCAACGGGTATCTCGGCTTTTTCCGATAATAACATCCCTGGGCACAGCTACTTCTCCGGAAATAGAAAGCATTTCTTGTTTTAAGATATTGGCGGCGACCGAAGATATGCCTTCAAGATTAACTAAAAAACAATTTGCCTTAGGGCTCATTATTTTTATTCCGTCGTTGTAAACATCAAGCTGCCGCATGAACTTTTCTATTTCACGAGGAAACTCTAGAGATAACATTCTTATATTCATCGATTAAGCCGAGGAAGGCCCTTCTATTCCTAAAATCTTTTTTACTTCTTCACCGTCTAATACTTCTTTTTCTAATAATTTATCTGCGATAATTTTAAGCTTATCCTTGCGCTCAGAAATAAGTTGTTTTGCAAATGAATAGGCTTCGTTTACTATTTTGCTTACTTCTTGGTCAATTGCCTTGGCCGTCTCCTCAGAATAATCCTTCTCTTCAACGATGTCTCTGCCCAAGAATACCGGCCCGTGCCTTCTGCCCAAAGTAAGATTGCCTAACTTTTCGCTCATTCCATATTCGCAGACCATCTGCCGGGCGATAGATGTAGCTACGGCCAAATCATTTTCTGCCCCGGTAGTAACTTCTCCGAGGTTTACCTCCTCTGATGCCCTACCGCTCAAAGTCACGACAATCCTGCCGGTCAATTCCTTTTTACTGAAAAAATGCCTATCCTCTATGGGAGGAGTCAGGGTGTAACCACCCGCCATGCCTCGCGGGATTATGGAAACCTTGCTGACCTGGTCGACTTCAGGAATCAACAAAGAAACTAAGGCATGGCCGGCTTCATGATAAGCCGTCAGCTCTTTTTCTCGTTTGGAAATTGTCCTGCTCTTTTTCTCCGGCCCCATGATTACGCGTTCGATGGCTTCCTCCATCTCTTTTGTTTCTACGGTAGCTTTATTTCTGCGGGCAGCTAAAAGCGCTGATTCATTACAAAGGTTCGCGATATCAGCTCCGGAAAAATACACTGTCTGGCGCGCAATAGATTTTAAATCCACATCTGGGGAGAGTTTAATTTTTCTTGTGTGGACCTTCAAGATATCTTCTCTGCCCTTTATATCAGGAAGATTGACGACGATACGCCTATCAAAGCGACCAGGCCGAAGAAGCGCCGGATCCAGCGTATCCGGACGGTTAGTGGCAGCAATGAGGATAATTCCTTCCTGGGTATCAAATCCATCCATCTCTACCAATAACGCATTAAGCGTCTGCTCGCGTTCGTCATGTCCTCCGCCGATGCCGGAAAACCTAAGCCTTCCTACGGCATCAATCTCGTCAATAAAAATTATCGCGCCTTTCCCGTGGATCTTAGCTGCTTTTCTTCCTTCCTCAAATAAATCTCTGACGCGCGATGCTCCGACGCCGACGAACATCTCCACAAAATCAGAACCGCTTATTGAAAAAAACGGGACCTTTGCTTCGCCGGCTACTGCCTTGGCAAGAAGCGTTTTTCCCGTTCCAGGAGGACCGATAAGCAGGACTCCTTTGGGAATCTTTCCGCCGAGCTTCTGGAACCTTTTCGGATCTTTAAGAAATTCTATAACTTCCTTGAGTTCCTCTTTTGCCTCGTCCACCCCAGCGACATCATCAAATGTTATTTTAGTTGCCTCAATCTCCGTGATAACTCTGGCCTTGGATCTGCCAAACGACCAGATCTTATTGCCCGCCTGGGTTCCCCGATAAGCAAAATACCAAAGAAATACGATAAATAAGACCATCGGGCCAAGCGAAATAAAGATATTCGCCAATAATGTCTTTGCAGGCTTTACGCTGAAGTTATCGACATTTGTCCTTATCAACACTATGAGATCTTTGTCTTCTTCCGGTATGTTAACAAAAAACTTGGCGCCGTCGCTAAGTTCTCCCTGTAATACCGAATCGGTCTTAAATAAACTTTTAATCTCTTTTGTCTTGGGATTATTGCTCAATTTCTGATAGAACTCGCTATAGCTTAATTCCTTGGGCGCAATACCCATAGTAAAGGTAGCAAGGTTATACACATAGAGAGTAATCAGAGCCAACCCTAATCCTAGAAGGATACTTTTTGTTAACTTGTTGTTTTTCTTAGCTTTATTGTTCTTTTTCTGCAAATTCATAGCTCAACATTCCTTTCTAAACTCTAGCTTTTGATTATAACAAAATAATAGATAAAATCAAGCGTTTCTTAAAGATATGATAATTTGATTTTTGTTTTTAGAGGCTTTTATTTGGTGAGGCAAATCAACTATTGAACCTGAGGGCCTATTTAAAATTAAATCCTCTAACTCCTTCCAATGCCTGAAGTTCAGTTTGCGCATGCTACCTATAATATCATGAAGCAGCGAACGGATAATCATTCTCTGGATAGCAGAATGCAATTTTTTGAATTTATCAATATGAAACATTAAATTTCTGCCTTTTCGCCTGATCCCTAATTCTTTCATTGATAATGAAGCAATATTAAAAAGATAGTCATAATCAAAACCCGCATTTTCCGCCATGTCGCTTAGTATCTGTTTAATATTTCCGTTATAATCTTTCTTAAGCAAAGGCAGCAGCTTATTTCTAATCCTATTCCTGAAATAGATATCCTCAGAGTTTGAGCTATCAATCCTGGGCTTGACTTTTATTTGCCTAAGATAGTCATTGATACTGTTTCTGTCTATCTCAACTAGGGGGCGGATAATTGTAAAACCGTCAATCTCTCTTTTAGGCAAAATCCCCCGCAAGCCATAAAGCCCTGTTCCCCGCAAAATCCGCATTAATACTGTCTCTGCCTGATCATCCCTGGTATGGCCTAAGGCAATTTTATCTGCCCTGAATTTCTTAGCAGCCTTAAATAAAAATTTTAATCTTTCTTCTCTCGCGACCTCCTCGATTGAGCCTTTTTTCGCAAGTTTATTGATATTAACCTCGTAGGAAATAAAGGGTAAACCCAATTTTTTTGAAATATTCTTGACGAACATTAGATCCGCTTTTGCTTCCTTCCTTAACTGATGATTTAAATGCGCGACACATAAAGACAAGCCATATTCTACTTTCAATGAATTCAAAATAAATAACAAAGCCAATGAATCAGGCCCGCCCGAAACTCCAATAATAATTCTATCGCCGGATTTTAGTAAGCGGTCTTTTCTAATAATTGATTCTATCTTAGTGATGGTAGGCATTCTTTAAATTAAACGGGATTAAGGCGTAGATTTATTCTTCTCCGCCATATGCAGAGAAACCCAGCTGATCGCAGATTATTGGGTAGCCACGGTTAGAACATTCAATCTGACCGTTAACGCGAATAACTAAAAAATATAGCAGATTCGGATCAGGACTCACTCTATCTACTCTTCCTACGTAATCTTGCAGACCACCAGTTTGAATACCATAAACACTAAAATATTGAAGAGCCGGAAAATCAATATCTAATTTTGCAGGATCCCACTGATAGTAACCATTATCCGCATAACATCTCTTTTGAGCAGCAAGTATATTCATCAAAAGATTAACCCCCTCAGCGGCTTTTGCCTTTTCTGTTGCGATTTGAAATCTAGGTATGGCTACAGCGCCCAAAATGCCTAAAATCAAAACAGCCACTGTAAGTTCTATAAGGGTTAACCCTTTTCTGGCCTTTTCCACTTTTCTGGGGAATTCGAAACAATTCATTGGCTCATTAAAATTTCTGGTGGCGGAGAGTGGATTTAAACCACCGACCAAGCGGGTATGAGCCGCGTGCTCTATCAGGCTGAGCTACTCCGCCACATAAGTCTATTTTATCAAAACTAACTTTTTCTTAAAGAGTGTATATAGTTATCTATTTTCTTTCTGTCTTCCGGGGCGATCTCAAGAAACTCCGAACCGATATCAAAACCTTTGGTCTTGGCGCTCTCAAAAGGGCTAGCCCAGACAACTCTGCCTTTTGCAATAATCGGCATCAACTCTCCCGGCATATAAATAGATAAACCTAAAACTTTGTTATTTTCAAGTTTCTGACTAGTTACAAAACCCATCCCACCAGAACTGATATTTCTACTTTTAGCCTTTATCCCCTGGTTAGCGCCCTCATCCAAGACAGTATACTGGATTTCCACAGAAGAATTAAGCCTGATGAATTTTCTTCTTTCCGGGATATTATCTTGTCTTTCCGTCATGGGAGTTATTTTTTCCTATACGCATTAAGAAAAGAATCGCAGTAAATCTGCTTATTTAAAATCAACTCTGCCGTAATCAACGAATTCATTAATTCTTTATCCAGAGGATCTAAAATCGCGGCATCCAACCCAGCGCCTACCGACATTATCAAAAATATCCTGTTAATCAGGTTTCTTTCACAGGTGCCCTGCGAAACATTGCTTAAGCCCACAATTGCCCTTGGCGGTGGGCTTGCCAATAATTTGAATTCTCTTATTGCCTCGATAACATTTATGCCTTGGGATTGTGCCACGTTAACCGGCAAAACCACTGGATCCAGGAATAAATCCTCGACGGGAAAACCGTCGTCCTGCGCTGCGGCGGCAATAGTCGCAGCTAACTCAATTCTTCTATCTTTATCCTGAGGTACTCCTTTTTTATCGAGGCTTAATCCGATTAAATAAGTTTTATACTGTTTGGCCATACCGATTAACTTTTCTAGCTTCTCTTGGTCGGCAGTGGTGGAATTAATAACTGCTTTTTTCTTGGCTAATTTTAATCCTGCCTCAATTACTTCTGCTTTGGTGCTATCTAAAGACAAAGAGACATCAACGGATTCCTGAATGGTCTCAACCAACCATTGCATATCAGAAACGGGATTCTTTGACAAAGGGCCGCAATTAACGTCAAGCGCGCTTGCCCCGGCCTCAACCTGTTTTCTCGCTAGGTCCTGAATTACCTTTTTATTTTTCTCGGCAATTGCCTTCCCTACCTGTTTATACATTCCGTTAATAAGTTCTCCAATTATAAACATATTATTTCTCCAACAATTTATTAATAGTTTTTTGTACTTCTCCAACCGCTTTCGGATGACGCATTACTAGAATATCCGCACCTGCCTGAAGAAGCGCAGTAGCAGTAACCATTTCCCAAGCAATGCCTCTATCTTTTTCATTGCCCCATTCTGGGAATTCCTTTTCCAGAGCCTTGGCCTCTTTGGCGCGCCAGGATTCGTATCCTACAAAACAGACATAAGGCATGGCGAGCATCTTATCTCCGTTTAACGCCGAAAGCCTGCCTCTTTCCATTATTGAATAGGCGTACTCTAAACCATAGCCCAAAGCACCGATCGTCGGATTTATCACGATTCTATCTTGCGATAAACCCATATCTGAAATCAGAATATTTAATTGTTTGGCGATGTTTATATCAATCGGCGACTCGGCGATTATATTATGCCCGTCGGCAAGGCAGGAAGCAGCTAAAGTCTTATAATTATCCTGGAGCGCGCTTCCGATGAGACAACGCTCGCCCTTTGCCGCCTCAGCACATTTAGGCAAAACCAAATTATCTTTCTCGTCATCGCCGCATCCTATAATTATCAAAGGTTTATCAACCGCCTTAAGTATGTCTTTTACTACTTCGGCTTCTTTTTCTGCCGAATTATTGCCATAATCAGAATGCGCACCCATAAGCCTCAAACAAAGCAAATCTGCCTTGAATTCATTCACGCATTTCTTCGCCCATTCAACTGGCTTGCCTAAGCAGTTGCCAAAAGGCTCTTTTAATACTTCCGACCAATCGCCTGGTGTGGCATCCCAGATTTCATAAGCAATCACCGGAGGATTCGGAATGCTGCCCTCATCTGATAGATACGGCAGCGTGGTTTGGCCGCCAACCTTTATAACCGAAGAACGGCTGCCTCCGTCCTGTTTTGTTGCGCCGATAACTACTTCATTAATCGCATTGGCCCATTTCATTTTCAAGAATTCTACTGCCATAGTCTCTTGCAAATCCTTTCTATTGATTTTAATGCTGCCGAGCCCTCAGACAATTCTGTCAAAGGCTTTCCTTTTATACTTAATTCTAAGATTTCCTTATCTACCGGGATTGAATCAAGGTATTCAATTCCCAAATCTTTTAATTCCTTAGTAACGGAATTGTTATCGCTTCTATTCAAAACCAAGAAACTTTTTTTGGCTTTGATATCTAATTCTTTGATCAAATCATCAATCCGCTTTGCAGAACGCAGGCCCACGGATGTGTCGTCGGAAATAATAAGCACCAAATCCGCAGAGCGCATTGTCCTCCTGGAAAGATGCTCTAAGCCCGCTTCGTTATCAATAACGATATAATCGTAGCTACTGACCAATCTTTTGACGATATCTCTTAAAAGATTATTGACATAACAGTAGCAACCCGGGCCTTCGGGCCTACCCATAACCAAAACATCAAAAGAGTCTGCCTCTACCATTTCAGTCTGAATCCTGTATTCAATATATTCTGGCTTACTCATCCCTCGCGGAATCATCGCAGGATTCTTTGAGACCTCATCCAACATCTCGCCGATATTGGCCGTAGGCTTAAACCCCAGATTCAGGGCTAAATTCGAATTGGGGTCAGCATCAACTGCCAAAATCTTACCCCTCTTATTTTTAATCAACCAGCCGATAAGAAGGCTTGAGATCGTCGTTTTGCCAGTCCCTCCTTTTCCGCAAATTGCAATCGTGTGTCCCATATTATTTAATTACTGAAGGGAATCTTTCTTTATCCGTATGCGGGAAAAACAAGGCTGCTACATATTCATCCATATAACCTGGCTCGACGGATAATTCAAAGTAAGTAGTCTTCTTTGCAATCTGGTCTGCCCTGCGGAACGCATCAACAGACAAAAGGATCTCTCTTGCACCTGCCAAAGAACTATTGCCGATAAAAACAAACTTCTTACGGGGCAAATCCGGCAATAAACCAATAGTGATTGCTTTCTCGATATCCAGATAAGTTCCGAAACCGCCGGCGATATATATCTTCCTTACGTCTTCAAATGACAAATTCAAATGCTTGACCAATGCTGAGGTAGCGGAAAATATCGCCGCCTTCGCCCGCTTTAAATTATCCAAATCCATCTCGGTGATAACGATATCCTGTTTATGCCCGGTATCTTTTTTGTCAACCAAAACAAACTCTTTGCCAAACTCCCCCTGCCTTATCCGGCTGTCATTTATGCTAGTATTGATCTTTCCGTTTTTATCAATAATATGAGTCTTTAACAACTCAGAAATGATATCAATATAACCTGAACCGCATATTCCAATCGGTAAGACTTCGCCGATTGTAACGTAATTAACTTTCAAGTTTTTAGGGTCTATCTCAAATCTCTGGATGGCGCCTTTGGTGGCTCTCATACCGCAAACAACTCCGCTTCCTTCAAATGCCGGTCCGGCGGAAGCAGCGCATCCTATCAGCCAGTCTTTATTACCCAAAACAATTTCTCCGTTTGTGCCGATATCTATTAAGATGCTTAATTCCTCCGCATCTGAAATTCCGCTTGCCAGAACTCCCGCGGTAATATCCCCGCCCACATAACCGGAAACTCCCGGCACGCAAGCCAACAGCCCCCGAGGATTGATCTTTATCCCTGCCTCCGAAGCCCTGACTACGGGGACAAAATTAGCCGTGGGGACGTATGGTTCTCTACGGATAAAAGAAGGATCTACCTTGAGCAACAAATGAATCATTGTAGTATTACCCGCGCAAAGACAGCACGTAACATCGTTTAAATCGATATTATTCTCGGCAACCATTTCCCTAATCATCGCATTCATCCCATCAATGACAGCGTGATGAAGACGTTCAAGGCCATCCTGCTCATGGGCAAAAATAATCCTTGTGATAATATCGCTTCCGAAACTGGCCTGCTTATTAAAGGTTGCTTTTGCGCTAAGAATCTTTTTGGTATTTAAATTTATCAGCTCTCCGGAAATTGTGGTGGTGCCTATATCAAAGGCAAAGCCAAAGCTCCTGTCTTGAGTATCTCCCGGCTCGACCAAAACTACCTCAACGGTATCATTTCTCTTGCCTAAGGTGACCGTTATTTTCCAATCACTGGAACGAAGAAGATTCCCCAGCCTTCGTACATTAGACAGGCCCATCTGCATAATGGGAAGATTTTCTTTTTTGCGTATTTCTCTATAAACTCTTTCCAGGTCACTGATTTTATCTTCCAGGTCGGGCTTGGGTAATTCAAGGAAGATTTTTGAGGCTAACGGAGAATGTAAAAAAAGCTCTTCACCGATAATTGTCTCGGCCTTATCAATTTCTACCGATTCCGTAAAAATTCCTTTTAGGCGGGAAAGATAGGCCTCTTCGTCTGAAATCTTATCTAAATCAATTTTTGATTCCGGAGGGACCTCGACTTCCAAATCACTTTCAACCGTGCTAAGGCAGGCCAAATAATATCCTTTGGCTTTTTCTTCGGCCGATATTCTTCCCGAAGGCTGCGTGTGGACTGTACCCTTTCTTATAATCACCTTGCATCTTCCGCAGACTCCGTCGCCACCGCAACTGGAATTTATGTGCAATCCGGCGGAAATCGCTGCCGCGAGCACGCTTTTTCCCTGCTCAGCTTCAATCTCTTTATTTTCTGGATAAAATTTTACTTTGAATTTCATCTACCCTAAATTCCTTAAAAAATTTGTTATGCCTGCGGCCTCTCTGGGCCCAACTAAAATCTTCCAGTTTGATTTTTCTTCCAGATCCCCGCTCATCGCCGCAACATATCCTGGAATTACAAGCTGATTATGCTTAACGACATCCTTTGCATTCTGTTTTTCCAGAGTTTTGGCAATGACCTCCGCGGTAAACTTTTCTGCCGCCCAAGCAGTCAAGACCGACATGCCCTCAGTATCTACCGCCATAATGTATGAAGATATCTTGCTTGATTCAACTTCCGATAAAACAGTGTAATAAGTTAATGAGAAATTCGTCGTCACCAAAATCGGAGATTTCTCGTCGGGCGTGCCAACCGGATAAATCTTCGGCTCTACCTGCAGAGGTTTCTGTGGATCGGTATAAATATTCTGCCTCAAGGTAAGAAGCGAAAGCACTTCCCATGACTCGATATTTCTTAGTATCAGGATATTGGCGTATTTTGCTAGCAAGCTTGAAGCGACGCTTAACTCCCTGAATAAATCGCTCTCTTCAATAAAAGCAATGTTCGGATAACCGTAAGGACGGAAATTCCTCAAAAGAGACAGTCTTCTAAGCTGGGTGAAATCAGCAATTTTCTTGGCCAGTGGTCTAATGCCAGTATCCAAAATAATATCTGCGGCTCCCAAAGAACTGACCTTACCTGAGAGATCAGCTAACTCTTCCAGGTTTTCAGCAGAAACCACAATATTGCAACTAAATTCTTTTGCCAACTTGGCAAAATCCTCAAAGTTAGTTTTATTAGCCGAATAAATTATCGGCTTTTTATCTTTCAATATCTCCAAAGATTTAGTTAAGGCATTGACGCTTCCGCTCATCAACATCAAGGCCAAATCGGTTGATTGGCTAGCCAATTTTACTTTGTTGATAAAATTATTATCGTCTTTAGTCTGTTTAACGGCAACAACATTAACCTCGATTAATTGCCCGACTCGCTCAAATCTTAATTTATTTATCTTCTCCAGCTTTTCTTTAAGCTTGTTCTCCTCAAGGCTATCCTCTAATAGAAAGCCTATTGCCGCCGGATGATGGAATTTTTCTTCATGCCGGAACATTACCGTTTCGTTGCCTAGTTCCACGACTTTCTCCCCGGATCCTATCTTTATTAATCTTATCGGAGGAAGCGCAGCCGACTCCAATCTCATCTTTGCCTCATCGCTGACATGAGTACACTTATCAAGGCTAGTCTGCTTTTTTGCCAAAGCCATGGCAAAAGCAAGGCAGGTCGGAAATCCGCATTCGCGGCAATTTGTCTTTGCTAAATGCTTATAAATATCTAATCCTGATAATGCCATCTTAAGATACCTTTCTTATAATTTTGCATAAACGATTTGGGTTCATCCTTAAAAACTTGGCAGCCAAATCTTCGCTTTCTCTATGCGTCTTTAACATATTCAACCGACATAGAATTGAATCATTGATGCCCAAAATCATATTTTTTCTATTTTTCAGGTTTGTAAATTTAACCGCGATATTTTTGCTGTTTATTACGCGGATATTTCTTTTGCCCAAAGTGCAACCGCTTGAAAGCTGAAGTCCATCGATAAAACAGGATACTGGCTTCCGATACGGAAGCCTTGCATCAACCTTTAATCCGAAATACTTCCTGGCTTTTATTTTCTTAAGGCCTAACTCGCCAAAAATCAGACCCAAAACAAGCCAAGGGCCCAGATGGCCATGAAATTTTATTGCCTCGTCTATTTTTTTCATCTATTTATCAAATTTGCGAAATATCCTGCTCCAAATCCATTATCAATATTTACAACCGCGATCCCGGGAGAACAGCTATTCATCATCGTAAGTAATGCAGATAAGCCTTTAAAGCTTGCACCATAACCGCAACTAGTGGGGACTGCGATGACCGGACACGAAACCAATCCACTCACCAAACTTGCTAATGCGCCCTCCATCCCGGCAACAACGATAATGACTGAAGAGTTTTTTAAATAATTATTATTATCTAATAGCCTGTGGACTCCGGCCACCCCTACATCATAAAGCCGCTTGACCTTATTGCCGGTGAATTCCAAGGTTGCGATTGCCTCTTCGGCAACAGGAATATCGGAAGTACCGCCGGTTACAACTAAGACTGGGCCATTTTTATTTGGATTTTTTAAAGGTGACAAAAAAGCGACTTTTCCTTGTTTATTGTATTTGAGTTTTGGAATGGCTTTTTTTAAATCGCAGTAAATATCTTCCGAAACTTTTGTAAGTAAAACTTGTTTGTTTTCCTTTAAAAGTTTTTTGGCGATCAGTTTTATTTGTTGCCTAGTCTTACCGGGGCAGTAAACGACCTCAGGGTACCCGCGCCTTTTACACCTGTCGGTATCGACTTTGGCAAAGCCAATGTCGCAGTATCTCATTTATGCTTAAATATAAAAAGCAGAACTACCAGTATGATGATTAGGGTTAAAATATAAAAATCGTTAAAATAAAAAAAGTCTAGAAGCTGTTCTCTGAAATTTTGTTTTGGTTGAGAGCCTTCCGGGTGGAAATTATCTTTCAAGGATTGGATCTGGTCCAAGCGGAATCTTAAGAATTCTCCACCAATTTTATAGGCAGGAATTTTTCCTTCGCCAGACAAATCAATAACTTGCTTCTCAGTCAAGCCCAATATCTCGGCTGTCTCTCTGATATTAATTAATTTTTCTGCCATAATTAACGGATCTTACCTGATGCCACCCACTCTTCGATCTTTGTGCGTTCAAATCTCCAGCTGTTGCCTTCCTTTACTGCCGGTATCTTTCCGGAATTTGCCCAGTCAAGAAGAGAATTCTTGTCTATCTCAAGAAATCTTGATACTTCATCCGCATCCAAAAGATCCTGGATCATATTGCATTTGCCCTGGAATACTGCGCCTTCAACAATGTTGAGTTTTGGTGTTTTGATATCTCCGTGAAATACCGCCGTCGGAAGAAACACCAACCTTGTCATCGCTACAACATCACCCTTGACTCTGCCTGCAATGATAATATTCTCGCCAACGATATGAGCAGTCACGCTAGCAGTCTCCCCGATTGTCAAATTGCCTTTCGTCTCAAGAGTGCCGTCAAAGTGACCGTTAATGCGCAGATTCACCGGGTCTTTAAAAGATAAAGTACCCTGCATACTTGCATCAACGTCAAGAATCTTATCATCTGTCTTTTTCTCTTTAAAAGCCATTTTTCTTCCCTCCTTTCATTATTCTTTGCCTAAATGTTTTTCGAATTTGCGAAACACCTGTAAAACTATTAATATTATTATTGTAGAGACAATTGCCGCGTAGTAAAAACCGCAACCGCAAGCCAAACCGACTGCCGCGGTAACCCAAAGGCAAGCCGCTGTTGTCAGGCCCCTCACTGAACCGCCGTAACGCATGATGGCCCCGGCGCACAAGAAACCAATGCCGGTAATGACTCCCGAAGCGATACGCGTTGGATCGACACTTGCTACATCTTTATATATATCAAAAACATAAAGCGATGTCAACATAATCAATGCCGAACCGATGCTGACCAAGGTATGAGTCCTAAAACCTGCACCTCTGTGCCTTAGTTCGCGCTCTAAACCTATAAGTCCACCCAGGATAACCGACGCCAGCAAGCGCAATAACACTTCTTGATAGCCTAACAAACGCCACCTCCTTTTTTGAAAACCCGGTAACCTAATCCAGCTACCATGGCAGCATTATCAAGGCATAAAGCTTTTTGAGGAAAATAAACTTTTACGCCTTGTATTTTTGCCTCGCTCAATAATTTTTCTCTTAATCTTGAATTGGCCACGACTCCGCCGCCTAAAACCAATCTTTTGATCTTAAGTTTCCTGCAAGCAGATAACGATTTCTCGACAAGATTATTGACAACTGCTTCCTGGAAACCAGCCGCGATGTCTTTGGCGCTTATTTTTTTCTTATCCCAGTCTTTATTCACGTAATACAAAACTGTAGTCTTAAGCCCGCTAAAACTAAAATTAAAAGTACCTGGAAGTTTTGAGTAATTGAATTTTATTTTAAAATCTTTGATGTTGCCAGATACTTTATCAATTATCGGGCCTCCGGGAAAGCCTAATTTCAAAATCTTTGCCACCTTATCAAAAGCCTCTCCTGCCGCGTCATCTAAAGTCGTACCTAAAAGCTTAAAAGAACAAAAGTCCTTAACCTTATAAAGATTGGTGTGCCCTCCGGAGATAACCATCCCCACAAAAGGAAACCTAGGTACATCTTCTTCTAAAAAAACCGAATAAAGGTGCGCTAACACGTGGTCAACTTCTACGATCGGCTTCCTTATCGCAAAACTTAACGCCCGGGCAAATGATATTCCGACCAACAAAGAACCGATAAGCCCCGGATCAGACGTCACTGCAACCAGATCTATGTCTTTTAATTGCTTCTTTGATTGCGCCAGCGCCTCTTTAACCACAAAATTAATCGACTCAAGGTGCGCCCTGGATGCGATCTCCGGGACTATCCCGCCGAATTTCTTATGTTGCGAAAGACTGGAAGCTACAATATTGGATAAAATCTTCCTGCCGTCTTTTACCACTGAGGCTGAAGTCTCGTCGCAAGAAGTCTCGATACCTAAAACTATCATCTATTTACCAAATCGGAAACAAAAACAACTTCGTATTTCTCTTTATTTATCTTAGGTAAGAATTCTTTGATAACTTTTAGGGTCATGTCCCTGTCGTGGCCAATGCCGATTGCCTCTCCGTGCCTTGAAGCGTGGTCTAGAAGCGACATTAACTGTCCGTGTATATATTCACTATCCGCCTCGTTATCCAAGAATATCGTCCTCTGGGCGAATGCAACATTCATATCGGCTGCCAAATCCTCGCAGACAGTTTTAGGCGTCACGAAACTATCCAGAAAATACAATCTTTTTTTCTTCAATTCGCCAAAAATAACGCTCATCAAATCTTTATCCTCTGTGGCTTTTGACCCCATATGGTTAGAGATTCCCTTCGCGTGAAGGACACTTTTGAACGAATCGCTAAGAATTTTCAAAATCTCGTCTTTTTTCATCGAGCCAAGGATTACCTTTTTTTCTACGTTTACCTTTCGCCAATTATGAGGCTCTAAGGGCAAATGCACAATGACTTCCAGATTATTTCCTTCGGCCTCTTCGGAGATTTGTTTAGAGTAAGGTAAAAAAGGAAGAATCGAAATGGTCATCGGTAATTTTGACTCTTTTATAAAGTTTATGTGTTTAAGATTGTAGCCCCAATCATCCAGGACTATGGCTACTTTCGCCTTCTTGATTTTCACAACCGGCTTTCTCTCTTTTTTTAATAAGACGACTATAAAAACCGCCTGGATTGCCACAATGGAGCAAAGTACGATAATTAAGATTTGGCTAGATTTCTTTCTCATAAAATGGAGGTCTATTTTTTATCTTGCTGTTTAAATACGCGTATACCTTTTAAAAGGTCAATTGCCCTGACCAGCTGATAATCAGATTTATAATCCGCATCTGCTTTCTTCTCATCCTTTGCCGGGGTCTTGCCATCAAGGATTTCTTTAAATAATGTCTCTGTGTCCGTTGCATCTTTTAGTTCTACAACTTTTTGATCTACCTTGACGTCAGGAGTAACGCCCTCTTTATTTATGTTTTTGCCCGAAGGGATAAAATATTCGCTGGTGGTAAGCCTGAGTGCCGAACCGTCGGCAAGAGGGATCACTGTCTGCACCGAGCCCTTGCCGAATGTCTTGGCCCCTAAGATTATCGCCCTTTTGTAATCCTGTAAAGCTCCGGCGACGATCTCGCTCCCCGAAGCGCTGCCCTCATTTACCAAAACCACCATTGGCCAGTCAAGGATAGGTTTATCGGAACTTGATTTAAAGGTAATATTCTGGAGCAATTTTCTCCCCTTGGTGTAAACAATGGTTTTCCCCGGTTCGATGAAAAAATTAGTCACTTTTACCGCGGAATCCAATAGCCCGCCGGGATTATTACGTAAATCAAGGATTACGCAATTAGCATTTTGTTTTTTAAGTTCAGTTAGCGCCTTATCCATCGCCTTCTCGGTGTTCTCGCGGAATTCCACCAAACGTATATATCCGATATTGTCCTCTAGGATCTTTGCTTCTTTTACATCTTTGATATTTATAATTGCGCGCTCAATTGTAAAAGGTAGAAGCTTTCCCTCGCTCTCGCGAAGCACGGTGATAGTAACGCTCGTCCCCGGCTTGCCGCGCAACCTTTTAACTGCATCGGTTAGAGTAAAATCCCTGGTCAGCTCATCGCCGATCTTCACTATCCTGTCCCCGGCCTTAAGCCCAACCTTCCAGGCTGGCGTGTCTTCTATGGGAGTAATAATCGTAAGTAATGAATCCTTGATAGAAATCTCGATTCCTAATCCACCGAACTTTCCTTCGGTCTCAACTTTTAATTCGTTATATGTATCGGGATCCATAAACTGGCTATGAGAATCCAATCCGGCAAGCATCCCTTTTAATGCCCCATATATCAGGTCTTTCGGAGCCGGATCGCTGACATATTCAGATTTGATTACGGAAAAAGCATAAGTAAATAATTCTATCTGCTTATAGATCTCGTCTCTCTGCTTCTTTTCTATTTCCGAAACCGCCACCGCGGTTACAAACATGGTGATACCGACTACAAGCACCCAAGTAAAAATTCTCCTAAGCTTCATTTTAATTTCCCCCTTAATATTTCTCCCACGACTTTTGGATTTGCTTTTCCTTTTGATTTTTTCATTACCTGGCCCACCAAAAACATGAGCGCATTTTCTTTCCCCGCCTTATAATCCTCGACAGATTTGGAATTCTCTTTGATTGCTTCATCGGCCAATCTCCCCAGCTCGCCCTCATCAGAAACCTGGGCCAGCCCCTTTTCGCTAATAATCGCGCTGGCGGATTTTCCGGAGTCAATCATAAGGGTTAAGATTTCCTTGGCCGCTAGATTGCTGACCGTTGCCTTATCTACTTCTTCAATTAAGCCAACTAAATCCTCAGGCTTTAATTTTAATTCCTGGATGCTCGCTTTACGCGAGTTGATCTCTGATGATACAGCACCCAAGAGCCAATTGCTAATATTTTTTGCATTTTTATAAAGCTTGGCGCATTCTTCAAAATAATCGGCGAGCGCCTTATCTTGGATAATTACATTTGCATCGTATTCGCTAAGCTGTAAATCTTTTATAAAACGCGATGCTCTTGCCTGCGGCAACTCAGGAATTTCTTTTTTAATTTGATCGATAAAATTCTGTTCAATGCTAAACGGCACCAAGTCCGGCTCGGGAAAATACCGGTAATCGTGCGCTTCTTCTTTTGAACGCATTGAAACAGTGATTTCTTTCTGGCCATCCCAAAGCCGCGTGTCTTGAATTATGCGCTCGCCGTTATTTAAAGCCTCGGCCTGACGGTTAATTTCAAACTGTAGAGCCTCTTTTACCGCCTTAAATGAATTCATATTCTTAAGTTCGGTTTTAACGCCCAACTCCTTATCTCCCATTTTTCTTAATGAGATATTGGCGTCGCAGCGAAGAGTCCCTTTTTCCATATCGCAATCCGAAACGCCGATATATTGTAAAATCAATTTCAGATTAGTTAGATATTCATAAGCCTCATCCGGGGAATTGATATCCGGCTCGCTGACAATCTCCAGAAGCGGCATGCCCGAGCGATTATAATCTACCAGACTTGAATCTGTTTCATGGATTAATTTTCCCGCATCCTCCTCCAGATGCGCGCGCCTAATCTTGATTTTCTTTCCGCTGGATAAAATTATAAATCCATTTGATGAAATCGGCATATCGTATTGAGAAATCTGATAATTCTTCGGCAAATCCGGGTAATAATAATTCTTTCTGTCAAATTTCAGATAATTATTCACTTTGCAATCTAATGCAAGCGCGGTCTTGATCGTAAGCTCAAGCGCCCTCTTATTCAAAACCGGCAAGCTCCCCGGCAAACCCAGGCAGACCGGACAAGTCTGGCTATTAGGATCCTGCCCGAACTCCGTCGAGCAACCGCAGAATGCCTTGGTCTTGGTCTTAAGATGAACGTGGACTTCTAATCCGATAACTGTTTCGTATTGCATAATCAAAATACTTTCTTAACGCAGATTTTCGCGGATTTCACGCAGATGGTCGCAGATAAATCTGCGTGTATCTGCGTTTGATTTGCGATTATCTGCGTTAAACATTTTTATCATAATTTCGGTTTTTGTTTATGCCATTCGGTATTTTGCTCATAAGTATAGGCGACTTTAAATAATGCCTCTTCAGCGAATGGCTTGGCTAAAATCTGCAAACCTACGGGCAAATTATTTTTCATAAATCCGCAAGGAATGGAAATCCCGGGAATTCCCGCCAGATTTGTGGAGATAGTAAATATGTCCGATAAATACATGGAGAGCGGATCTTCGGTTTTTTCTCCGATCTTAAATGCGCCCGTAGGCGATGTCGGAGTGATAATACAATCTACCGATTTAAAGGCTTCATCAAAATCGCGCTTGATAAGCGTGCGCACCTTTAGCGCCCTCAAATAATATGCTTCATAATATCCTGAGGAAAGAGCATAAGTCCCGAGCATAATCCTGCGCTTTGCTTCTTTTCCGAATCCAGCCTCTCGCGAGGCAAAGTACATATCAATCAAATCGGAGATTTCTTTTTTGGCAGCCTTGCTTCTTAATCCATACTGCACGCCGTCAAACCTAGCCAAATTGGAACTTGCCTCGGATGTTGCCACGATATAATATGTCGGCACGGCGTATTCGGTGTGCGGCAGCGATATCTCTTTATAATCCGCGCCCAACTTTTTTAAAAGATTAATTGCAGCCCAAACTGCATCTTTTACTTCTTTATCAATTCCCTCAATAAAATATTCCTTGGGAATCCCAATTTTCAATCCTTTAACATCTTTAATTAATGATTTGGTATAATCCGGAACCGGAGTATCCACGGAAGTTGAATCATTGGGATCATATCCGGCAATCACATTTAAAAGCAAGGCGCTATCTTCGACGTCTTTGGTCAATGGACCGATCTGATCAAGGCTTGAGCCAAAAGCGATTAATCCGTAGCGGGAAACTCTTCCATAAGTCGGTTTTAATCCCACCACACCGCAAAATGAAGCCGGCTGCCTGATTGAGCCGCCAGTATCGGAACCTAAAGCCATCGTGGCTTGATCTGATGCCACGGCTGCAGCTGAACCTCCGCTTGAGCCGCCCGGGACACGCTCCAAATCCCAGGGATTATGCGTCGGCCCGTAGAATGAATTTTCCGTCGATGAACCAAAGGCAAACTCATCCATGTTGGTGCTACAAAGAAGATTGGCCCCGGCGTTGCGTAATTTAGTAATAACGGTCGCATCATACGGCGGTTTAAATCCGTCTAAAATATGAGAAGCGCAAGTCGTAAGGTGATCTTTGATACAAATATTATCTTTGATGGCAATTGGAACTCCGGATAATACGCCTTTGCCTACTTCGCCTTTATCAGGGCAAAGGCGCAAAACAGCCTTGACCCTTTTATCAACCGCACTGATGCGTTCTTCTAAAGCTTTGCGCAGCTCTCTCGGATTGACTTTGTCTTTAATAATTTGGTGGGCAGTTAATTCGTGTAGATTCATTTAATCATTTTCTTAACACAGATTAACGCAAATCTAACGCAGATTTACGCAGATATCTTATCTGCGACCATCTGCGTGCAATCTGCGACTATCTGCGTTCAAAAACTTTCCTTCTTCTATTCAATTACTTTCGGCACTTTAAACTGATTCTTATCCTTTGCCACTGCTATTTTCATTACTTCTTCTACGGGTAGGGACTTCTTCAAAACATCTTCCCGGTAGACATTCTTAATCGGCAAAACATGGCTGGTCGGCTCAACTTTAGATATATCCAGCTCGTTCAATTTCCCGATATATTCCAGGATTGCTCCCAGCTGCTTGGTAAACTGCTCAATTTCGCTTTCGCTAAAGCCGATTCTTGCCAGCTTTGCCACATATTCTACGTCTTTTTTCGTAATCATATCGTTTTACTATATCATAGGTTATAAAAATTGGGTAGATTTTTTCTGCCTATTTTTGTTTTAATTCAAAAGTACAAAACTTTTGAATTTTAACTTGTGCTTTTTCCTTTTTACTTCTCACTTTTTCCTTTCATTTTTTTCCTCTATTTCGCCTTATCCTTTTCCTTCTGCTTCTCTTCTATAATCCGATTAGTGATTTCCTGCGGGACCTGGGTATATTTATCAAAACGCATTGAAGCGTGCACGTGTCCGCTGGTTAAGGAGCGGAATGCCGAGGCATAACCGAACATCTCAGACAATGGCGCCTCTGCCAAAATCAGTTTCTGATTCCCTTTTGTCTCCATGTTCATAACCTTACCCCTGCGGGAAAAGATATACCCTGATATATTGCTGACATATTCTTCCGGGACATTTATCTCAAGCGCCATAGTCGGTTCTAATAACACAGGATTACATTTCATAAACCCGGCTCTAAAGCCGCCCATTGCCGCAAGTTTAAATGCGATGTCGCTTGAATCAACTTCATGATAAGAACCGTCAACCAGATTGACTTTCACGTCGGTGACCGGATATCCCGCCAAAACTCCCCGCAGCATCTGCTCCTTAAGCCCTTTTTCCACCGAGGGAATAAAATTTTTGGGGATCGCCCCGCCTCTGATACTGTCGATAAATTCCAATTCTGTCCCGCGCGCGCCCGGAGAAATCTCAAAGACCACATGCCCATATTGGCCCCTGCCGCCGGATTGTTTCACATGTTTATATTCCTCGGTCACTGAACCAAGAATAGTTTCTTTGTAGGCAACCTTGGGCCTGCCTACTTCCGGCTGCACATTGAATTCGTTTTTTAATCTATCTACGATAATCTCAAGATGCAATTCACCCATGCCCATAATCACGGTTTCCTTGGTATCCTCGTCGGTGCGCACCAGGAACGTAGGATCTTCCTCCATAAGTTTAGCCAGGCCTTTACCAAGTTTGTCCTGTTCTGAACGGCTCTGCGGAACAATGCTGATTGAGACAACCGGCGTAGGAAATTCTATCGCCTCTAAAAGCAAAGGCTTTTTTAATGAGCAAAGCGTGTCTCCGGTTATGGTATGGTTCATTCCGATCAATGCCACGATATCCCCGGCAAATGCCGTCTCTATCGCCTCGCGCTGATTGGCGTGCATGCGGAAAATTCTTGAGACCCTTTCTTTTTTATCTTTGCGGGCATTCAGTATATAAGTGCTGTTTCGCAAATAACCGGAATATATCCTGACATAAACCAATTTTCCCATATGCGGGTCAGCCTGCACCTTAAAGGCAAATCCTACAAAGGTATTTTTATAATCCGGCGGGACTTCAATTTCCGTATTGAGATCTTCGGCGTCGTGCGCCTTGACTGCCGGCAAATCCACCGGCGACGGAAGATACGCCACCACTGCATCCAAAAGATTCTGCACGCCCTTATTCTTCAGCGCTGCCCCGCAAAGAAGCGGCACCATTTTATTGGCGATTGTGCCGCGCCTTAACGCCGCGACAATCTCTTCTTTAGAAATCGCGTCTTTAGTTTCCATATATTTCTGCATTAATGCGTCGTCGTGGGTGGCGATTTTCTCAATTAAAAGGTGACGATATTTATCTGCTGTCTCTTTCAAATCTTCAGGGATCTCTTCAATCCTGACTTCTTTTCCCTGGGACTCTTCATCGTAAATACATGCTCTCATTTCCAATAAATCAATTACCCCGCGGAAATTATCTTCTGCGCCGATCGGAATTTCAAGCGGAATGACATTTGCCTGGAAC